>CAZSOE010000088.1:0-7415 GCA_964608335.1 uncultured Chloracidobacterium sp. | reverse complement strand
CTCGCACCGCGTCACGGCGGCGGCTCCGGCAGCTTCTCCCACAGCTCCCAGTCCCCCGAGCGTTTGACCAGCCGCACGCGCTCCTTGGCGCCGGCGAACGGGTCGGTCGTGCTCGGTCCGCGCACCACGAAGTAGTCCCAGCCGCGCGCGTGCTGCGCGAAGCTGAAGGCCTCGGGGTGGTCCCACGGCGGCGACGGCAGGCGGCTGCGGTAGCGCACCGGGAACTCGCTCACGAAGTTGAATTGCATGAAGCCGCCCTGCCGCATCTGCACGTAGCTGCCCCACTGGTTGTAGGCGTTGACCGAGAAGATGTGGGCCGCGTGCGGGCGCGAGACTATGTACGACGCGGTCAGGTTGGCTGTTGCGTAACCGGCGGTAGGCGTTTCGTTTGTGAAGATGCGGTCCTGACGGCCGACGGCGACAAATTCGGGACGTACACTAAGGTCGCGATAACGTAGTTCGAATCCTACGCGACCGCGCAGAGGGGCGATGCGCGGAAGCGGACGTCCGTCGCGCAGCTCAGCGTTAACGTAGTCGAGGCCCGAGATCACGCTAAAATATTTGTTCGCAGCGACGTCGAGGCTGAATTCGGCACCCGTGAACCGGCTGTCTGCCTGAAGATACTCGGCGATGGGGAAGCCGCTGCCCGGATCGACGGCCCCCGTCGGTGCGAGAAAGACAAAGTCCCGAAACGCGTAGTAGTAATAGTTTGCCTCAGCCTTTACCGCCCCGCGCTGGTGGCGGACCGAGACGTCGAGGCCGTTACTGATCTCGGGCTTGAGGTTGGGGTCGCCAATCTCGAACGACAGCGTACCGTCATGCGGCCCGTTATTGTAAAGCTCTTCGAGCGCCGGTGCGCGATAACCATGCGAGTAGTTGACGACGAACGCGCCGCCCGTCCAAGTGTCGAACCTTGCTCCGGCCGCGCCTGAAAAACCCGTGAAGGTGCGATCGATGAGCGCGGCGCTTGTCGGCTTATACCGGTTGTTCTCGACGCGGCCGCCGAACTGAAGCGTGACGCCCTCGAAACGAAGCTCCTCGAGACCAAAGACCGAGAATGAATCCTGCTTGACCGGTCCGTCGATGAGCGTCTCGGCACCGATCGTTCTGTAATTGCGTCGATAGCCCTCGAAGCCGAATCGTCCTCCGAGGACACCTGCTTTTTTCTGCTCGAAGAGCGACCGATACGAATAGACCTTATTCTTGAACGTAGTGCCTACTACGTCTTCCTCAAGCTCCTGGTGCTGGTAGTCGCTCAGGTCCACCGTAAACTTTGCGTTCGTCACGAACGCGTCGATATCGGTCAGGCCGACGTTGAACTTCACGTTGTGACGATGCATTCGAAGCGAGCGATCCTCGGCGACCGGATCGAAGATGTCGAGCGGTATGCCGTAGCGGTTCTTATAGAACGAGTAGTTCGTATTAAAGAACGCCTTCTTGCCGTAATAGCCGAAACCGAGGTTGGCGGTCGCACTGCGTGTAAAGGTGTTCTCGACCGTCCCGAAGTCGCCACCGGCGCGGTAATCGCCCGTTCGCTGAGCGCTGCCGTTCGCCCACAGCATCCAGTTTTTCACTCCGTATTCGATGCCGCCGCTGGCCGCACCCTGGCGGTTGTTCGTCCCACCAATGCCCGAGAAATAGCCGCGAAGCCCCGGGTGTGCACCTTCGTCGTGACCGCTGATCGCGTTGACCACGCCGCCGATCGCGTTACTCCCATAGAGCAGAGTGGCGGGCCCTTTGACGATCTCGATGCGCTCGACCGCGAGCGTGTCGACCGGCTCGGAATGGTCGCCCGACTGCGAAGCGAGCGAGCCTACGCGCACACCGTCGGTCGAAACGAGAACGCGATCACCGTCAAAACCACGGATCACCGGGCGGCTCGAACCCGCACCGCCGCCGCGTTTGGCAACACCCGATTCGTTCTCGAGAACATCGCCGAGCGCGACCGACGCACGCTGCACGATCATGCTCGAATTCAGCGTATTGACCGACTCGATCGCGTCGAACGTCGATTGCTCTGAGCCGCTCGCCGTGACGGTCACATTCTCGCGAAGACCCGAGAGCTGCATCTGAAAATCCACCGTGGCAGTGGCGCCGGCGGTGACCTCGACACGTTTTGTCTGGTCGGAGAACCCTTCCTGATGCGTGACCACGGTGTAGGTGCCGGGAGCGACGACGGTGAATTCGAACTGGCCGTTGCGGTCGGTGACCGTGTTTCGTCGCAACTCGACGATCTGAACCGACGCCTGATGGAGCACGGAATCGCCGCCCGCAACGTTGACCGTTCCGCGGATCGACCCGGTGTTCTGTGCACGGACGGCCACACTTGCCGCCAGGGATATAAAGAAAATAAGAAAAAGCTTGTTCATCATTCCTCCAGTTCCGTCGACCCGTTGGGCCGAAGGATGTCCAAAAGCCCCGCTTCTGAAATGCGGTGGTTATTCAGCGCGCGCGAAACGAAGGGCGGGCTGATCTTTCCGACGGCTTATGAAAGTTCCGGAGGGTGGAATGCGGGATCGGGCGGACGCGAGAGGCCGGGCACGCCGGTGAACGTCCCGGGCTGCGGCGCATCGACGCGCCCCGGCAGCACGAGATCGGCGAGATTGTCGACAATGACATTGGGTATTATGTCGTGGCCGGTGCTCGGCACCTGCCGGTCGCGGTGACCATTATGGTCACAGTGGATGAACGAATGACACGGATCGTCGCCGGTCTCCGGCGTCGAAATGACAACCGCTCGGGCAGGAGCGTGCGCGCCGATGTGGATGACGGCGTGAGTACCCCATTCGGCGAGGAAAAACAGCATCAGGGTCGCGGCGATAATGCTGCGCAGCCCTTTTCTGCTCCCGGATGTCTGCCAATGGCTAAACATTGCTTGTACTAGATTCTAGCCCGCGTCCGCGTCGCCGTGCAAGCAAATATGGTATCGTTTGGTTTCGATGAAAACGCTCCTTCTCCTACGCCACGCAAAATCGAGTTGGGATGACGCCTCGCTGGCCGATTTTGACCGGCCGCTGAATGAACGCGGGTTGCGAACCGCGCCATTGATGGGCAAATTGATGCGAGAGAAACAGCTTGTCCCGGATGTCATACTCTCGTCGCCCGCCGAGCGCGCATCGACGACCGCCGCCCTTGTCAGCGAAGCTGCTGGCCTGGGCCCCGAGGTTCGCCATGAGATGCGGATCTATGAGGCCAGCGCCACGGCGCTGCTGCATGTGGCTCAAAGTATTGACAATACATACGATACGGCGATGCTGGTCGGGCACAATCCCGGCATGGAAGGCTTTATTCACCTTCTGACCGGGGCCGTCGAGCCTATGCCGACCGCGGCCCTCGCGGTGATCGAACTGGACGCCGATGGCTGGAGCAGCTTCGCACCGGGCACGGGGCAGCTTCGGGCCGTATACAGACCAAAAATCGAGTTCAGATAAGGGCTCCAGCTTAATTTGGGTTTCGCATCACGAACTCAACGTGATATTTAACCTCCGCGTAACATTCGCGTAATGGCCAGTTAATCCGTTGCCGTTAGCCTGTCGCATAACGCCCGAATATTAAATACAATCTTGTCTCAAATGCAGCATGCGATCCTGATCATCGAGGACGATGCCGATATCGCCGAGGGCCTGAACTTCAACCTGCGGCGCGAGGGCTTTAGGCCCGTTATCGCGGAATCGGGTGAGAAAGGTCTGCGTCTCGCTCTCGACGAAAAGACACGGCCGTCGTTGATACTGCTCGATCTGATGCTGCCCGGAATGAGCGGTATGGAGCTTTGCCGCCGGCTTCGCCGCGAGCCCGCGACCGAAACCACGCCGATCATCATGCTGACCGCACGCGCCGCAGAGGGCGATAAAGTGATCGGCCTCGACACCGGCGCGGACGACTACATCGTCAAGCCCTTCTCGATAAAGGAAGTGATCGCTCGGGTACGCGCCGTTCTGCGTCGCACCGAGCGCGAGACGCTGCCCAATTACAGCGACGATTCGCTGGCCGTTGACTTTGCCGATATGCGCGTCACCTGCGAGAGCCAGCCGGTCAAGCTCACGCGAAAGGAATTTGGCCTTCTGGAATATCTGATCCGCAACATGGGTCGCGTCGCCGCACGCCAGCAACTGCTCGATAACGTTTGGGGTTACAGCTATTTTGGCGATACCCGCACGCTCGATGTGCACGTTCGCCGCCTTCGCCAAAAACTCGGAAACTGTGCGACGTGCATTGAAACGGTCGTCGGCGTTGGCTATCGTTTTGTTGGATGCAAATGAGCGCGGGGCCGACCCGATCTCAACCGGATCATACCCAAAGACCGTCGGAAACGGTCCTTAGAAAGGTCCTCGATACGACGCGCGAGTGTGTGCTCGTCGTCGACGCCGATCTGCGCATCGCCGTCGCCAACGAGGCTGCCGGCGTCGCATTCGGCGGCGGCGGTGTGGCACCCGAAGGCCGCCGGCTTACCGAGGTAACACGAGACCTCGACCTGCACGAAGCGTTTCGTGTTGCCCTCGTTTCGCAAGTTGCTAGCGACGTCCGGCTCGAACAAAAGTCGGGCGAGAAGCGCCGCTTTGACGTTCACGTAGCGCCGATCGAGCTCGACGGCGCGGGCTACGCCATCGGGTTCTTTTACGAAACAACACAGCTTGACCGGCTCGAACTCGTACGGCAGGAGTTCCTCTCGAACATCTCGCACGAGCTTCGCACACCGCTCACCTCGATCCTCGCGTTCGTCGAAACCCTCGAGGACGGAGCGGTTGACGACCCGGCGAACAATCGCCGGTTTCTCGAAGTGATCCGCCGAAATGCCGAACGGATGCACAACCTGATCGCCGATATTCTCGAGCTTTCGCTTATCGAATCGGGGCGTGTGAGCGTGGATATTCGCGAAGTGCGCCTGGCCGCGGCGGTGCAGGAAGTGATGACGGCGCTTTCGGCAAAGGCCGAGGCCCGTGAGATCGAGTTAAAGAACGAGGTCGGCCCCACGGTGCTCGTCCACGCCGACCCCGTGCGGCTCGAACAAATGCTGACAAACCTCGTCGACAACGCTATCAAGTTCAATCGACAAGGCGGGAGCGTCACGGTCGGGCACGCGCGATCGGACGGACGCGACATCGTTGCGGTCACCGACACGGGCGAGGGCATACTGCCCGAACACGCCGAACGAAGTTTCGAGCGCTTCTATCGCGCCGACCGTGCTCGCTCGCGCGAGGTCGGCGGAACGGGCCTCGGTCTCGCGATCGTTAAACATCTCGCACGACTCCACGGCGGCGAGGTGTCTCTGGATTCGGTGCTCGGCTCGGGCAGCACCTTCAGCATTGAACTGCCGGCACTCGAACTTTAATCTTCCCCGCTCGGTGTGCTATGCTTGGATCTAGCCTTAGTTATTTCCACTTGTCTGCTTCAATGCGTGCCCAGGAATGCACGTAACCTGTCAGCTCCTGCGTTTTTGGAGGAGAAGCGGCTATGCAGTTGATAGTAGGGCAGAAGGTTGCCTATCCGAACCAGGGCGTTTGCGTCGTCGAGGAAATAGAAGCGCGCGTCGTTGCCACACGCCAGATCAACGGCTACTACTTGCGCGTCCTCGGCGATAACTCCACGATATTCGTTCCCGAAGACAACACGACCAGCGTCGGCATCCGGCCGCTGATATCGCTGTCGCAATGCCGCAAGCTCATCGACCGATTGAGCGAGGATTTTGAGCCGGTCTCGGCCGACTGGAAATCGCGTTCGCGCGAATTTATGGAAAAGCTGCAGTCGGGCGATGTCTTCGAGGCGGCCGACGTGCTAAAAAAACTTACCTTCCTGAGCCACGAGAAAAAACTTTCCTTCCGCGAACAGACGCTTCTTGAAAAAGCGAAGTTCCTGATCTTTTCCGAGATCGAGAACGCATATCCGAGCGCGCGAAGACCGCGCAAAAGCGAGATCATCGACCTCGTGGAGACCGCGTGCTCCAAGCACCTCGGCACGCAGCCGCGGGTCATGGCGGCTGTGCATTAGTCTTGTTTGGCGTAGCTCGCGCGGACGAC
Organism: uncultured Chloracidobacterium sp.; assembly: GCA_964608335.1. GTDB lineage: Bacteria > Acidobacteriota > Blastocatellia > Pyrinomonadales > Pyrinomonadaceae > OLB17. The sequence continues at coordinate 1,401 of CAZSOE010000088.1, read as the reverse complement.
CGTCTTGATATTCCCACGCACGTGAAAATCGCCCTCGATCTCTACCTTCAGCGGGTCGCATGCGGCAACGAAATCATCAAGCATCACGTTGATGACGTGCTCGTGGAATATCTTGATGTTGCGGAATGAATTTATATAGAGCTTAAGGCTCTTGAGCTCGATGCACCGCTCATTTGGGACGTAGCGAAGCCGGATGATCGCAAAATCCGGGAAATCTGAAAACGGGCAGATCGCGGTGAACTCGGGCATCTCGAATTCGACCCAGATCTGCTTGGCCGGGAATTCGTACGCAAACGTATCGAGCGGATAAAGGTCCATTTCGGCACGCGGCGTCGGCCGGATGTCGAGCTGCTGTTTGTTGGTGCCCGTGGCGGCGTCAGTTGGCATAACGGTACTTTCGCGCGCCCATCCTGCGCACGGTCTTGAGGTCGGTCGTACCCGAATCCTGCAGCTTGGTCAAAAGGTTCATAAAGATGTGCGCCGTCGCGAAGGCATCGGCCGCCGCACGATGATGGTTCGAGAGGTCGATCTCATAATGCTCTGCGACGGTTTTGAGCTTGTGGTTTACGATGTCGGGCAGCAGTTTGCGTGACAGACGCACCGTGCACAAGCACGGATTCGCCAGACGATACTCCGGGAAAACGAGCCCGACCTCGTAATTGAGGAACCGCATATCGAACGCCGAATTGTGCGCGACGAGAACCGCGTGGCCGAGAAAGCTGAGCAGGTCGTGCGCGATATCCGAGAACGTCGGGGCGTCGCGTACCATCTCGTCATCGATCCCTGTCAACTGCGTAATAAATGGAGGGATCGGCATCTGCGGATCGACGAGCGAGTGAAACTCGTCGGTCACCTGCCCACTACGGACGCGATATGCACCCACCTCGGTGATACGCGCCGGAGGCGTTCGGACACCAGTGGTCTCAAGGTCGAACACTACAAACTCGGTATCGGCCAGTTCGCCGTCCTCGAAACCTGCAGGCTCGAGCACAACGGTATCCTCCTCGAGCCGCAGCCTAGGGTCGCGATCGATCAGGTCGGCAACGAGCAGGCGGGCCATAAGAGGGGCGGGGCGGCGGATCTTCATCACAAAATCCACCACGCTCACGGCCGATGCCTTGCCGCCAAACGAACGCAGCAGCGCCACCGTTTCGTTTATTAGCAAAGACTCGGAGATTAAGTTAGGATAAGCATTCACCAACGTAATTCTAGCGTCTTAAGGGCTTAGGGTAAATAGACTTGTGGATCAAGGGGAAGTTCTCGAACATTTTAGAAAGGCTAAGGCGTTGCTTGACGGCCATTTTGTCCTGTCGAGCGGCCTGCACAGCCCTCAGTACCTGCAATGTGCGTTGGCACTGAGACGACCGGCGGATGCGGTCGTGTTTGCCAAATTGATCGCCG
>CAZSOE010000087.1:0-7481 GCA_964608335.1 uncultured Chloracidobacterium sp. | reverse complement strand
CCCCTTGCGCGCTTCGAGTCTCAAGCCGCTCGCTCCGCCACCCGGGCCGCCATAGCCGCGTTCGAAACGAAGATAATTATTATCGTCTCGATATATCAAGAGCCCTGCGCCCTGGTAGTTCTCGGTCGGGTTGGATCTGACCTGGGTTTCGATCTGAAAATCGCCCGTTATCGGCTTGATGTAGCGCGGGGCGTTTCGCAGGCTGCCGGCGAGGTCCTTTCCGGTAGGGACCGTCACGCTCAGCACGCCTTTCTTTACATTCTTGGGCGTCGGGCGGTCTTTCTCGTCCGGATCGATCCACTGCCAGCCGACCGGCCACTCCTTCGAGTGGGTCGAGAAGCTGACGTTGACCTGTTTTTCGACCTTAACGGCCTCGGGCGGTACCGGCGTTTTCGACGGTTCGGGGTTGACCTTCTTAGCAACCGGGGGCGTCGAAGAACACGCCGATGCGACGATCATTACCAGCGCCGGGATCAGCAGTGCTGCAAAGCGTACCATCGTTGATCGTTGTTCTTTCTCCTTCACAGTTGCTGATCTTCGACTAATAATTAGTAATTACTAATTAACTAATTACTAATTAGTGTGCAAAACGATCGATCCCGACTCGCACAGGTTGCTGAGGCTCACATCGCGCCATTCGTTCAGGCTTGTCTGATCCATCGCAGCACTTCGGGGATCGTCGCGCGTTTGCCGTACATCAGCATTCCGACGCGGTAAACGCGGCCCGCGAACCAGACCAGTCCGGCGATCGTGGCGGAATTGAGCAAGACAGACAGCGCGATCTGCCAGAAAGGCGGCATCTCCGCAAGGATACGAACCGGCATCGTCATTGGCGCCAGCAGCGGCGCGACCGAGACCCAGAACGACATCGTCGAATTTGGGTCGCGAATGACCGCGAAACAGAAATAGAACGCGACCAGCATTATCATGATCGGCGGAAACGCGAATTGGCCGCCTTCCTGCATCGTCGTCACCATCGACCCGATCACGGCGAAGATCGAGGCGTAGATGAAGTAGCCAACGAGAAAGAACACGAAAAAGTAAACGATCATCAACGGCGTAACGTTGGGGAGCGAGGCCATTATCGGCGCGGCATCGGACTGCATCGAGAGGACCACGAAGAGCGCGACGAGCGAGCCGACCCAGATCGCAAGCTGCGTCAAACCGGCGAGGCCGACGCCGACCAGCTTGCCGGCCAGCAGCTCGAACGGGGTCGCGGACGAGAAAAGTATCTCGGCGATACGCGTCTCCTTTTCCTCGACGACCGCGCCCATTATCACCTGGCCATAGATCGTGAGACCGATATAGATCATTAGGCCGATCACGAGCGACGCGAAGAAAAGCACTTCGCCGTCCTTCTCCTCGCCCTTTTCGCTGATCGTTCGCGACTGAAGTGTGATGTTCTTGCTCAGTTGGCTTACACGTTCGGGACTGATATTCGCTTCCTCTAACCGCTGCGACCGAACCGCCTCGTTCAACGCGTCCTTGAGCATCTCGTTCGTGACGAAATCGCCCGCCTTGCGCGACAGGAACTCGAACTTTGCGTCCGTCGCGGAAATGTCCGCGGGAACGACCACGTAACCGTCGATGACGTTGTCAGCGGCCATGCGGTTCAGCTCAGCACGAACTTCGGCCGCGCTTTTCTGCGCCGGGTCGTAATCGATGAACCGGAAGCCCTCCGCCATCTGCTGTGCCCCGCGCTTCATTTTTTCTTCCTGCGTGGCGTCCAGGTCCTTAAAGTATTCGCTCGCCGCGTCACGAGCTTTCTGCGTGATCCGCTCGGGTGCGAGATTGTCTTTCAATCGCGGAGCGACCTTGCCCGCAGGGTCGATAACCACGATTCGCGTCGGCTCGCCCTTGAGCGAAAAGATGATCACCGGCACGATCGCAAACATCAGCCCAATGAGCGGGAACAGGAGTGTCCCGATCAGAAACGCCCATTTGAGGACGATCTTTTTGTATTCGTGTTTTACTACGGCCGCGAATTTACGCATATGTGCCTCACATCGGCCCGCCGACCTGGTCGATGAATATATCGTTCAGGCTCGGTTCGACCTGTTCGAATTTGGTGATCGTGGCGCCCGAATCGATAAGCTTTCGAAGTAGCGTCTGGGCGCCGGTGCCGGGGGCGAGTTCGACCTCGGTCTCGTCTGCGTGCGGCGTCGTGCGGGCGACGAGCGAGCGGTCGCTGAGCACGCCGTCACCGCCGGTTGCGCGCAGTGCGATCAGGTCGCGTCCGTACGATTCCTTTACCTCCCTGAGACTGCCGGAAACCACCTTCTTTGCCTTATTGATAAGGAGGATATCGTGGCAAAGGCGTTCGGCGGTCGACATAAGATGCGTCGAGAAGACAACGGTCTTATCCTGCGTACGAAATTCCGACAGCACGTCGATCATGAATTCGACATTGACGGGATCGAGTCCCGAGAAAGGTTCGTCGAGTATCAGGAGGTCGGGGTCGTGGAGAACGGTCGAAATGAACTGGATCTTCTGCTGCATTCCCTTCGAAAGGTCGGTCGTCTTTTTGTGCTTCCACTCGGAGAGCTTCATACGATCGAGCCAGCGATCGATGCCACGGTCGGCCTCGGCTCGCGCCACACCCTTCAGCGCGGCAAAGTAGCGAAGCTGGTCAACGAGCTTCATCTTCTTGTATAGGCCGCGCTCTTCGGGCAGATAACCAATGCGGTCGCGCACTGCCGCCGACATCGGACGACCGAAGACCTCGATCGTCCCTTCGTCGGGTGCGGTGATGCCGACGATCATCCGGATCGTAGTCGTTTTTCCGGCCCCGTTCGGCCCGAGAAACCCGAAGATGCGTCCCGGATAGACGTCGAAGCTCAGCGAGTCGACGGCGGTGAAGTCGCCGAAACGCTTGGTCACATCCCGTACGCGCAGGCTGGCTGCTTGCTCATTCATAGGAATGATGCAAGATTAGCACGCATGGGCCGTTCGCTGCGAAGAGGAAACTTTCCCGCCGTTATTTCGTTCATCTGATCGTTGGAAACGTTTCGCCGATTAAACTAGACTGCTAACCTATGGCAAGGAAAAAGTCCGAGTCCCTCGAACCGTCAAAACCTAACTCGATTACGTGCCGCTTTTGCGGGCAAAAGAACGCCGTAAAAAGTGACTATAAGGACCGCGACGCGAACTGCGGCCGGTGCAAGCTGCCGCTGTCAGACGAGCCGCATAAAAAATTCAAGGGCCTGCACAAGGACGATTATATCCACCCGGCCGACAGCCGGGCGATGGCCGCGCTGAAGGCCATTCCCGGCGTCGATTCCGCACTAAAGAAGCTGCTCGCCTGGACGGGTGAATCTGCGATCCGCGTTTCGTTCATGGCGTCGGCCGTAAAGGTAACGCCGAAGCAATGCCCCGACCTCTATGCAAAGCTCGAGATCGCTTGCAACACGTTGGGCGTCGAGATGCCGGACATGTACGTCCAGCAGAACCCGATCGTCAACGCATTCACCGGCGGCGTCGAGAAGCCGATCATCGTCCTTCATTCCGCACTGGTCGAGCGGCTGAACGACGAAGAAACCCTCGCCGTGATCGCGCACGAGGTCGGCCACATACATTCCGAGCACGTACTTTACATCACCGCCGCAAGGCTGATCGAGTTCCTTCTGAACCGTTCCGTCGCCGCGCTCCTGCCGGGCTCGGAGATAATCAAGCTGATCATCAGCCTTGGCATCGCAAGCGCGCTGCTCGCGTGGGCGCGACGGGCCGAGCTAAGCTGCGACCGCGCGGCGCTGCTCGTTATGCAGGACCCCCACGTCATCGGCCGCACGATGATGAAACTCGCCGGCGGCACGTTCGCGTCGAAGATCGATTACGATCTTTTCCTCGAACAAGGACGCGAATTCAAAAAGAAGTACGACGAAAGCCGGTTGGACCGCTTCTGGGCCGATGTGATGAATTCGGGCCTGTCGCACCCGTTCCCGATCTGGCGTGTCGCGGAAATACTGGAGTGGGTCGAAACAGGCCAATACGACAGCCTGATGAAAGGCAGCAAACGCTCAGCCGCCCGATAGTATCTTGTCTGTCGCAGAGTACGGATCGAGGCGCTTCTCGGCGATCTCCCGTGCAAGCTCGTCCAGCTTTTCACTTGTGCCATTCCGGCTCATCAGTTCCGCAAGCAGGCGTTCGCGGAGCAGCTCGGTCAACCGCCATCGCGCTATCGCCTGTCGGCGTGTGTTCGCCAGGGACGCGGACCGCTGGTACTCGAGATAACTCGCGATGGCGGCCGCCAGGTCTTCGACCCCCTTGCTCTCGGTCGCGATCGTGCGGACGATCGGCGGGTTCCACATATCGGGACGGTGTGCGAGCGTGAGAAGAGCCTCGAGTTCCTTCTGCGTACGTAGGACGCCTTCGCGATCGGCCTTGTTGATGACGAAGACGTCACCGATCTCCATTATCCCAGCCTTGATGGCCTGGATGTCGTCGCCCATTCCGGGCACGAGCACGACGACCGAAACGTCCGCCGTCTTCACGATCTCGACCTCATCCTGACCGACGCCGACCGTCTCGACGATCACCTTGTCAAAGCCCGCGGCATCGAGTATCGCAACCGCATCGACGGTCGCGCGGGCCAATCCGCCGAGGTTGCCGCGCGTCGCCATCGACCGGATGAAGATGCCTTTATGAGTGCCGAGCTCGGCCATCCGGATGCGGTCGCCGAGGATAGCTCCGCCCGAAAACGGACTCGACGGATCGACGCAGACAATGCCGACACGTGAACCGGCTTCCTTGTAATAAAGCGCGAGCTTATCAACGAGCGACGACTTCCCTGCTCCGGGCGCGCCGGTGATGCCGATGATCTCGGCGCTGCCCGTCCGGGGAAAAACGGCCTTCATCAATGCCGAAGCGTCCTCGCCGCCGTTCTCGATCGTCGTGATCGCGCGGCCTATGGCGCGCGGCTCACCGGAAAATATCGCGTCGTGAGCGGTCGGTTTCACGACGACATTTTCTCATTCTTTTGTCGCAAAGCAACGTTAGGATTCGCTGGGGCGGGAATTCGAGGAGAAAAGGAGGTCGATGGCCGCTTTGGCCTCTTCGCTCTTCCGATGCTTGAGGTCGGCTACCCAACCGGTGACGGTCGAGACCATATCCTGGGCCGCGGTTTTGGTCTTCCGGGCCTTTTTCCTCCGTTTCAGGACGTGCGCGTCCTCGCGTTTAACAACTTTTATCTTCTTACTTTTCTTCATTTGTACTGCCTGAAAGAAGCCTGCCCCTGCTTAAAGGGGTAAGCAGGAGACGCGTGCCGCGTTTTTCAAGCTTCGGCACTTGGATTACGAAATCGACGCTCGGGTTGTTCGCAAAATCACTGCATCGGGCATAGCCGCGCAAGATCGGGCTTTCTGGCCCGGTCGCAAAGTGCGATAATGGCACTTAAATGGGCTGGTTCGAGCTTGCGATCATTTACCTGGCGTTCGGTGCACCGGTCGCGGTCCACCGGGCGACAAGCGTACGCGGGACCTTTTCCGCGCGGGATACGCTGGACGTTGGGCTGTCATTCGTCGGATGGCCGGTGGCACTGATCGTATTTGCGTGGCAGCGATCTTCTTCCAGTGAGATCCGGCAGGACGAACGCCTGCGCGCAAGGATCAACGAGCTGGCCGCCGAGCTGCAGACCGACATTCCGCCCGGCGAAGCCGCGGATCTTCCGGCGGCTCTCGGCTTATACGTCGACCTGTCGATAGCACTCAACCATCCCACCGAGCCGACCGAGAAGCTTTTCGAGCTCAGCGGACATCCGGACGCCGCGCTCGCCGCGCGCTGTAGTGCACGCCGCGATTCGAAAAAACTCGCCTTCCATCAGCTTCGCGCCCGCAATGATCTTATCTCGATGATCGACCGGCTCGCAGACGCATCGACCGACCGTGGAGCTACACTGAGAACGAGCCTTGCCATCGTCGAACTCCTTGGCGATGTCGACGCCGCCGCCGACCTTGCCGCGATGGACGCGACGCGACGGCCAGCTAGCCGCGAACGTACGAGATCCGCCGCCATCGCCACACGCCGCTAGAACTGACCGCGCATAAACCCCAACCTTATGATCGGCGGCGCCGGCCGAAGTCCGATGTGGTAACATAGCCGGAACCCATGGGAAATGTACCGGTCTCGAGGGTCGGTGCAGTATCCACGAGAGTTTCGCAATGAGAACTCTTCGACTTCCCATTCTACTGCTTCTCGCCGTCACTGTTCTTGGTGCGCCTATTACCGCCAAGGAAAAGTGGAACCAGGTCCGGTCAAAAAATTTTCTCCTCATAGGCGACGCGTCAGAGAAGGACATCCGCAAGGTCGGCAGGCGGCTCGAACAGTTCCGCGAAACACTGCGACTGGTCTTCACGACGATGAACCTGACGTCGCCGGTCCCGACACATGTCGTCGTTTTTAAGAACGCCTCGTCATTCACTCCATTTAAGCCCGTGCGTCCCGACGGCCGGCTCGACGAATTCATCGCCGGCTACTTTCAGGCGGGCGAGGATGTTAACTACATTGCGATCTCGGCAGAGGGCGAGGAACGCCAGATCTACGGGACGATCTTCCACGAATACGTCCACTACGTCGTCAATACGAATTACGGCAAATCGGAAGTGCCCGTCTGGTTCAATGAGGGGCTCGCTGAATACTACCAAACCTTCGAGATAGTCGGCGACCAGAAGGTGCGGCTCGGCCTGGCCCAGGGCGGGCACCTTCAGTTGCTCAGGATGAGCCGGTTCATACCGCTCGAGACGCTGTTCACTACCCGAAACACCGACCTCACGCTGCTAAACGAGAACGCCCGAAACGTCTTCTACGCACAAAGTTGGGCCCTGATGCATTACCTCATACAGGGTGGAAAGTCCGAGGGGCTGACGAAATTCCTTCGGGCCAAGATGCGCGGCGTGTCGGCCGAGGACGCGTTCAAGGATTCGTTTCAGAGATCGTACGACGAGATGGAGCTTGACCTGCGGCAATACATCGGACGCAGCAAATACCCGCTGAGTGAGATCATCCTCCCGAACAAACTCCTGTTCGATAGCGAGATGATCGTTCAGCCGCTCGACGAGGCGGCGACGAACGCCTATCTGGGCGATCTGCTCTACCACATTCGCCGCGACGCCGATGCTGAGACCTATCTCGTCGAGGCGCTCAAGGTCGACCCGAACTCGACGCTCGCCAACACGACGCTCGGCATGGTCAGGCTAAGACAGCGAAGATTCGACGACGCCCGACGCTATCTCGAACGCGGGATCGCGACCGACCCCAAAAATCACCTTGCCTATTACCAGTACGCGTTTCTGTTGAGCCGCGAGAGCCGGGACGAGTTTGGCCTTTCGCAGCCGCTTTCGCCCGAGACGGCAACGCGAATGCGTGACGCACTTCGCAAGGCGATCTCGCTCAACCCGAGCTTCACCGAGAGCCACGACCTGCTCGCTTACGTGAGCCTTGTTACGAACGACGGTCTCGACGAAGCACTCTCGGTCATGCAGGCGGCG
>CAZSOE010000086.1:0-7716 GCA_964608335.1 uncultured Chloracidobacterium sp. | reverse complement strand
CGGTGAGGAGCCGCACCGAGTGCAGGAAGTTGTGGATCATTACGGGTTTGAAGACGTTCAGCTCGAAATTGCCCTGTGAACCCGCAAACCCAATAGCTGCATCATTTCCAAAGACCTGCACGGCGACCATCGTCATAGCCTCAGACTGCGTCGGATTGACCTTCCCGGGCATGATCGACGAACCCGGCTCGTTCTCGGGCAGCCGCAATTCACCGATCCCGCAACGCGGGCCCGAAGCTAGCCAGCGAATGTCGTTGGCGATCTTCATCAGGCTGGCCGCGAGTGTTTTTAACGCCCCTGAAGCAAACACTATCTCGTCATGTGCGCTCAGCGCGGCGAACTTGTCCGGATGCGACTTGAAGGGTAAACCTGTCAATTCGGCGATCTTCGCCGCAGCGCGGTCTGCAAATTCCGGGTGTGCGTTCAGGCCGGTTCCAACCGCGGTGCCGCCGATGGCAAGTTCGAGCAGGCCAGGCATGACCATTTTGAGTCGCTCGATATCACGCTCCACGAGCGCCGCCCAGCCGCCGAACTCCTGACCCACCGTTACCGGCGTCGCATCCTGCAAATGCGTGCGGCCGATCTTGACCACGTCCTTGTGTTCGTCGGCTTTGGCCCGGATCGCATCCGCCGCTCGTTGAACCTCAGGTATCAGAGCAGTCAGCCGCTCGGCCGCGGCGATATACATCGCAGTGGGGAACGTATCATTCGACGACTGCGACTTATTTACATCATCATTGGGATGGATCGGCACCTTCGAGCCCATCACACCACCGGCGATCTCGATCGCACGGTTCGAGATCACCTCGTTGGCGTTCATGTTGGTCTGAGTACCGGAACCGGTCTGCCAGATGCGAAGCGGAAAGTGCGCGTCGAGTTTTCCGGCAATGACCTCGTCGGCAGCCTCGACTATCAGCTTCAGCTTGTCCTCAGGAAGCTTGCCTAGCTCGAAATTCACCTGCGCCGCCGCCTTCTTCAGTATCCCAAGCGCCCGAATGACCTCGCGTGGCATCACGTCGAAACCGATATTGAAGTACTTGAGCGACCTCTGCGTCTGCGCGCCCCAATATGCCGAATTCGGCACCTCGATCTCGCCCATCGAGTCGGTCTCGATTCGAAATTCAGTAGACATAACCTTCGCGGTACTCATGAAAAAAGTCTAATTCAACATTCAGTGGTTTCAAAATATTAGATGGGTGGGCAGCTGCGATTGTATTCGTGCCAGGGTCGCCTGCAGATCGCGAGCTGCCTTGACCGCTTGTAGGCTCGGTGCTACGTCGGCATCCTGCAGCACATCGAGGATCTGTGTAAATGCGGCCGGCAGCCGGCTAAGCGGCAGGTCTGCGACGGCGAGCGGCGTTCCGGGCGGCGATGATTTTCCGTTCAGCACGAACCGTAGCGTCGCCAGCTCGGGACTGTTCGGCTGGCTTTTCTCGAGATCGGCGATCCGAGATCGCACACGCACCGCGAGTTCCCGGGAACTACGGATGCCGTAATACGCCTGCATCGAAAGATCGAACTGTGTCCTTAAACCAAGGGCTGACGTCTTAATGCGCGGATCGATGCGGACGTTCAGTTTCTGCACATAACTCTTGCCGTTCACAGTAAGTTTGAGTGTATAAACTCCGGGCATCACGGCCGGACCCTGCGGACCCCACGGCGTGTCGCGATAGATCGCCGAGATCGGCAGATCGTAGCGGTCGGCTGGCGGATCGGGGTAGAGCAGGTCCCAAACGAAACGCTGCATTCCCGCTTCGTTTTTTAGCGGCTCGAACGGGCGTATCCAATATTCAGGCGGATTGATGCGATTCTTGTCGTAGGCCGGCGGTCCGGGCGGCTTGTCGTCGCTCGCAAATCGACGCACAAGTTTGCCTGCGGCATCGGTGATCTCGAGCACGATCCGCGCTGACGATGGCGCTTTCAGGTAATAATTAATGATCGCACCATCGGGCGGATTCTGGCCGGCGGGCTCCTCGGGCGGTATCGGGGTATCGGTGTGAAGACTGCGTTTGATCCGTGTCGCTCGTTGCGGGGCAAACAGAACCGCGTCGGCGCCTTTTGTCGCATCGCTGATCTGTCTGAGATGTGTAATGTCATCGAGTATCCAAAACGACCGCCCATGCGTGCCGACAACAATATCGTCATCCTTGACCACGAGATCGCGGATCGACGTCGCGGGCATGTTCAAACGCAATGGCTGCCAATTCTCACCGTCGTCGATCGAGAAGTAAACCGCTTGCTCGGTTCCACAATACAGCAAACCCTTCCTTACAGGATCTTCGCGGACTGCGTTCACAATACCGCCGTCCGGGATACCACGAACTATCTCTTTCCACGTCTTGCCGCCGTCGTGCGTTCGATAGATATGGGGTCGCAGGTCGTCGAGGCGAAACGTGTTGATCGCTGCGTAGGCCGTGTTAGCATCAAACCGGCCGGCATCTATCAAAGAAACCTTCGCCCACGATTTGAACTCGGGCGGAGTGACGTTTTGCCACGTAACACCGCCATTGCGTGTGACGTGAATGAGCCCGTCGTCGGTGCCAGCCCAGATCGTGTTTATGTTCTTGTACGATGGAGCGACCGTATAGATGACGCCGCGGCGCGGCATCGTTGCCATCTCGGGCGTGCGGTAGATGCCGACGTTGTCAGGCACGTCCCACTTCTCACGCGAGAGGTCAGGGCTTATGATTTGCCAGCTTTGACCGCCGGTCGTCGTTTTGAAAAGAACGTTGCCAGCGAAGTAAAGCGTGCGGTTATCGACCGGCGAAAAGATCACCGGCGCGGTGCGCAGCCAACGATACTTACCGCTGCGGACCGCCTCTGGCATTATGTTTTGGACATGACGAGTGCGCCGGTCAAAACGCGTTAGCTTGCCGCCGTAAACGATGTTCGGGTCGAGAGGATCGGGCGCAACATAGCCATATTCCTCGACGCCGACCGTCTCCCAATCCCACGCGTGAATGGCGCCGGTTCGGCCCCGCGACAAAACACATGCCGAGCCGCTCTCCTGTTGACCGCCGCAGACGCGATATGGAAAATCGTTGTCCGTGATCACGTGATAGAACTGCGCAGTCGGTTGGTTGTACCAGCTAGACCATGTCTCACCGCCGTTGACCGTGATCGTGGCGCCCTGGTCGGTCGCAAACAGCATTACGTCCGGATGCTCGGGGTTTATCCAGATGCGATGATAATCGTCGCCGCCGGGGGCGCCCTTAAATCCGCTCCAGGTCTTACCGCCATCCATCGACTTGAATGAAGCGATGTTAGCGACAAAAACGATGTCGGCTTTTTCGGGATGCACCTTTAGCTCAGCAAAATCACTGCCTCGTCCCCAAAGACGAGCGTCCCCGTTCAGACGCGTCCAGCTGTCGCCCGCGTCGTCCGAGCGATAAATGCCGGCGACGGACGCCTGTGCATCAACAGTTGCATACAGACGTTTGGTGTCGCTCCGCGCGATCGCAAACCCGATGCGGCCCAGGCCCTGCTCGAAAGTCGGCAAGCCTTTGGTGAGTTTTTTCCACGTGTCGCCACCGTCGGTTGATTTGAAAAGGCCGCTCTCGCGCCCCTGCCACGCGCCGTTTTCCCACGGGCCTTGCCGCCCCGCCCAGAGGTCGGCATACACCACCCCCGAATCTTTCGGGTCGATCTCGACCTGCATCGCCCCGGTGTTCTCATCCTTATAAAGAACGCGCTCAAACGTTCGGCCGCCGTCGGTCGAGCGATAGATTCCCCGCTCGGTATTCGGGCCATAGGGATGCCCAAGCACGGCAACGAACAGCCGGTTCTCGTTCCTCGGGTCGACGGCGATCGACGCGATCTGCTGCCCGTCGCGCAGGCCGAGGTGTGTCCACGTCTTGCCGGCATCCGTAGACTTGTACATTCCGTCGCCGGTCGCAAGATCGGGCCGCTGCAATCCCTCGCCCGTGCCGACATAGACGACGTTCGGGTTTGAGGGCGCGACGGCGATGTCGCCGATCGAGCCGGTCGGCTGGTCGTCAAAGATCGGGACCCACGTTCGGCCTGCATCGGTGGTTTTCCAAACGCCGCCGTTGTTGACGCCCATGTAAAAAACATTCGGCTGCGAGGGTATGCCCTGTGCACCCACTGTCCGCCCGGCGCGAAACGGTCCGATCATCCGCCACCGCATAGATTGATAGAGAGCGCGATCCACCTTCTGCGCAACTATTGGCCATGCTGACAGAACGAATAGTATGAGAACAAGAACACAACGAAACTTGGCGGTCATCGAAACCTCCCAAACGAAAACTGGAAATTAACTACTCTTACCCGGCCGCTGATAATTATACGCGAACGAAAGACGAACGGCGGAAAAGGCCCGGCGATTTGAATAATCGGCGGTTTCGTGCATAATGTGCATACACTTCGACCAGTACAGTAAGACAAAAAGGAGATCTGTTCATGCTCAGACCGATCCTTGGTGCCATCGTCGGTTACATTGCTCTCTTCATCTTTATCTTTCTGACGTTCTCCGCGACCTACGTGGCAATGGGGGCGGAGCGGGCGTTCAACCCCGATTCGTACCAGGTCTCGACAACCTGGATCGCGATCAGTTCGGTGCTTGGCCTGATCGGCGCGGTCATAGGCGGCTATGTCGCCTCGCTTGTTGGCAAGGGAATGAACGCCGTCAAGATACTCGCGGGCGTTATTCTGCTGATGGGCGTGCTTACGATAGCGATGACGGCGATGACGCCGGCCCCGACCGCGCCGCGAACAGCCGAGGTCCCGAACCTCGAAGCAATGAGCAAGGCACAGACGCCGCTCTGGGTCGCCGCGATCAATCCGCTCATCGGCATCGCCGGCGCCCTGATCGGCGGCCGTCTACGGAAGACGGAATAAGTCGATCCGCGGCCTGTCCTATTTTTTCTTGTTATCCGGTCGGGACCCGACGCACGCACCGCGCAGTCACGTGCTGTAGCCAAACCATGGGAGGATCACGAGCTGCAGGAGCAACCACGCGCCCAGTGCGATCACGATTATTACCAGTTCACTCACAAACCCGACGCATTACGGGGCCGAAGGGACGCCGCTCATCGGTAAACCGGCGGCCTTCCATGCCTCGGTCCCGCCAACTACAACTATCGCCTGAGAAAAACCGGCATCGACAAGGATCTTCGCCGCTTGTCTCGATCGATTGTCCGTTCGGCATATTAAGTAAACCGGCTCGTTCTTCTCGAGCCGATCCAGGTTCGTCGCGAGCGTATCCAACGGAATGTTCCGCGCGCGATATGCGTGGCCCGCCGCATACTCCTCTAGCGTCCGCACATCTACAAACTGTGAGTATGCAGCCTCAACACCCGGCAGCGCGGCTTCCGGTGTAATCTCGCTAATGCCGGCCGTGCTAACTATCGCCGGCGAATCTGTCGTCCGTTTTTGCACCGGCTGACAGGCGATAACGAGTACCGCGACGATTGACAACAAACCAAAATATCGCATATGTGCACCTTAGGTGCTCGAGCAGGCACTAGCCGCAGCCTCGGTCTCAAGGCCTGCCTCGATCCAGGCGGAAGTGCCGCCGGTGACGTTATATACCTTCTTAAAGCCTGCGTTCTCCAAGATCCCGCAGCCTATCGACGAACGGTAGCCGCCCTGGCAGATGACATAAGTCGGTGTTGCCGGATCAAGCTGGTCAAATTCCGCGGCGAGTTTGTCGAGCGGAATATTTCGCGAACGGTGCGCGTGTCCGGCGTTATATTCGCCCGACCGGCGAACATCGACGAATTGCAAATACTTCTCGGTGCCTGTCAGGGACCCGACATCGTCAACCGCAACCTGCTCGATCTCTTTTTTGTCGCCGGAATAGTCGCCGATCTTGATAAAACCGGCCACCGTCTCGTGTCCGACGCGTGCAAGCCGCATCACTGCCTCATCGACTTGTTCCGACGTTTCCGCCACGACCGCGATCGGCGTGCCGATGGATATCAGGGTGCCTGCCCATGACGCAAACTGTCCGCCGAGGCCGATATTGATCGAATTCGGCACATGCCCGCTGCCGTATTCGAAATTCTTCCTCACATCCACGACAACACCATCAAAACCAAGAACTTCTTCGGTGCTCAGTTCGCGGGGCAGTGCTATCTCACCAAGCGGGGCAGAACCCTCAAGATTTTTTGCCGCAGAACGCGGGAAGTACATCGGCACCTCAGGCTGGTCGGCCGCAACGATCTTGACGAACTCTTCCTTCGACATCGGCTGCAGGGCGTAGTTGAACTTTCGTTGGTGGCCAAGCGTTGACCACGTCTCTTTGGACAGTGACTTGCCGCACAACGACCCTGCACCGTGGGCAGGATACACCTCGGTGTCATCGGGCATCGGCAATATCTTGTCGTGGAGCGAGTCGTACAGCATCGAACCCATCTGCTCGGCGGTAAAACCGATCGAACCGATGAGGTCCGGCCGGCCAACGTCGCCGATGAACAACGTGTCACCAGTGAACATCTTCGCCGGTTGCCCTTCCTCTTCGGCGATTATCGTGATGCCCTCCGGCGTGTGTCCCGGCGTCTCGAGAAAACGGAGTTTCACATCGCCCACTGACAACTCGTCGCCATCCTTGACCTTGAGCGTCGGAAACCTCGTATTCGCCCGCTGGCCGTAAACGATCTCTGCCCCGGTCCGTGATGCGAGCTCTATATGCCCGCTGACAAAATCCGCGTGCGAATGTGTCTCGATGATGTACTTTATCCGCTGCCCGTGTGAGTCAGCCTCCGCGATATACTGCTCAATGTCGCGTTGCGGATCGATTATGGCTGACTCGTCGCCGGAGCCGACGTAGTACGAAGCATGCGACAGGCAGCCTAAATAGAATTGTCGAAATTGCATGGTTTTACTCCGTGGGCGCGCCTGAATCCGTCCAGGCTTTCCAGCCGCCGGCCATCGACAAGACGCTCGTGTAGCCCATCTTCTGCAGCATATCGGCCGCAAGTGCCGATCGGTAGCCGCCGCCGCAATACAGGATCAACTCGGTTGATTTGTCGGGAAACGTTTGCACGATGTCCCGTTCGATAATGCCGCGGCCGATGTGCCGCGCCCCCGCAGCATGTCCGTTCTCGAATTCGTTGTCCTCGCGGACGTCGATGAGGATCCCGCCAGCCGCGTGTCGTTCAATTGCCTGCTCAACCGAGACTTCGCGGATCCGCGTTTTAGCATCACCGACAACCTCGAGGAACTCGCTTGAATGTATCACGGCTTTACTATAAGCTTTGCTGAATCCTAAAACCAACACCCTCAGCCGGCCGGCTGGCGAGGGGGTACGACCATCTTGAGGAGAAGACGATGAACCGAACAAACCTGGTGATCGTAGTGGCAATACTGCTGCTCGTGACCGCATGCAGCAAAGATGCGGAAATCAACGCCTTTATCACCGAATTTAACGATGTTACGCAGGAGATCGTGTCGAAGATAGACGCCAATCCGAGTGCCGCCGGTGTCGCCGACGCGCAGAAGGCATTTGACGGCAAGAAGGCGAGCCTCAAAGGAAAATGGGACGGAATTAAAGACGCGGTCGGGTTTCAGGTCAGCGCCGACACCAAGAAGAAGCTCGAGGACAGCGTCGCGAATAACATGAAGGCGATCATGGGCGTTTCGACAAAGCACATGATGAAACTGGCCGCGGACAAGGACGCCTCGGCAAAGTTCCAGGCCCTGTTGAAGGATTACCAGTCGACCTTCACGATGGCGAAATAGGCACGGGTCCGCTAG
>CAZSOE010000085.1:0-7900 GCA_964608335.1 uncultured Chloracidobacterium sp. | reverse complement strand
GACCGCAATGAGCGGTCAAACGCGGGACTTCCAGCGGCTTGGCATTTTGGGCGAATGGCAGACACCATATCTAACAATGTCAGCCGAGTACGAATCGGCGACGGCTCGTTTGTTCGGACGGTTTTTGGAACGCGGTTATGTTTACAAAGGCCTCCGTCCCGTTTATTGGTGCACACACGACCAGACCGCGCTTGCAGAGGCGGAGGTCGAGTATCGCGATCACACATCGCCGAGCGTGTACGTAAGGTTTCCGCTCGCATCCGACGCTGCGAGCATTGATCCCGCACTTGCCGACAAGAATGTTTTTCTGGTCATCTGGACGACAACGCCATGGACGCTGCCGGCAAACCTTGGCATCGCGGTCCACCCGGATTTTGATTATTCGGCTATTGAAGTTTCGGACGGCGAAGTGTTTATCGTCGCGAGCGAGCTTGCAAAAGCGTTCGCTGAAACGTGCGGCTTTGCGGAGTATGAAGAGATCGCCCGGTTCAAGGGCGCAAAACTCGACCGTCTTGAAGCTCGCCATGCATGGCTCGATCGCGCGTCGCTCATCATGAACGGCGAGCACGTCACTTTGGGCGAGGCTGACGCCGAGGTCGAACTCGACGTGCGATTTGAGAACAAGGCGGCCGGCAAATCGGGCACCGGCTGTGTGCATACTGCACCCGGGCACGGTGCCGACGACTTTCATATCGGTAAGAAGTACGGGCTTGAGATCTACAATCCGGTCGATGCCGCGGGACGGTTTATCGAAGAGGTCGAGCATTTTGGCGGTGAGGACATCTTCAAGGCAAACGGCAAGATCGTCGAGTTCCTGCGTGAGAACGGCATGCTCCTGCATTCCGAGAGTTATCAGCACCGCTACCCGCACTGCTGGCGATGCAAGAACCCGGTCATCTTCCGCGCAACTCCGCAATGGTTCATTTCGATGGACGAGGCCGTCGATGGAAACTCATTGCGAGAAAAAGCCTTACGCGAAGTGGATGAAGTAAAATGGCATCCCGCATGGGGCCAAGGTCGGATGGCGAATATGTTTATGGGCCGCCCTGATTGGTGTGTATCGCGACAGCGTTCGTGGGGCGTGCCGATCCCTGTATTCTATTGCGCCGGCTGTGAAGACGCTGTTGCGGAACCCGTGATCGTCGACCACGTCGCCGACATATTCGCGAAGGAAACGGCCGATGCGTGGTATGCGCGCGACGCGGTTGATCTCCTGCCTGCCGGATACAAATGCGCGAAGTGCGGCGGCGGTGAATTTCGAAAAGAGACGGACATTCTGGACGTTTGGTTTGATTCCGGTTCGAGCTGCGTTGCTGTATTGGAGACCCGTGGCGACACGCTTCGCTTCCCTGCCGATGTTTATCTCGAAGGCGGCGACCAGTACCGCGGTTGGTTCAATTCATCTTTGAGCTGCGGCATTGCGGCACACGACAGCGCGCCCTACAAACAGATCGTCACCCACGGCTGGGTCGTAGATGGCGAAGGGCGTAAACAGTCCAAGTCGCTCGGCAACGTTACCGCTCCGCAGGAGATCATCAACAAGTCGGGCGCGGATGTGCTCCGCCTATGGGCGGCGGCGGTCGATTATACCGAGGACGTTCGCTGTTCGGACGAGATCCTCCAGCGTGTGGTCGATGCATATCGCAAGATGCGCAATACGCTCAGGTATGCCCTCGGAAACCTGGACGGATTCGACCCTGCGAATGACGCGGTGCCGTCCGCCCAGATGCTCGACATAGACCTCTGGGCGCTTGCCTCGCTCGATGACGTAACCGCAGCGGTGCTGGACGGCTACGAGAAGTATGACTTTCAGTCTGCCTACAACGCGCTCTACAACTTTTGCACCGTTACATTGTCCGCCAGATACTTCGACATTATAAAGGACCGGCTCTACGTCATGGCGCCGAAAAGCTTAAAGCGGCGTTCGGCTCAGACGGCGCTTTATGCCATCGCAGATTCACTCTGCCGCTTGTTCGCGCCGATCTTAGCGTTCACGGCGGATGAGGCCTGGGAGAATCTGCCGGCCCGCGAAACGGCGTCGGTGCACATTGCGGAGTTCCGTCGTCGGAACGCAGGCAGCCTGCCAGCGAGTGAAGGAGACACGCAGGCTGGCAGCCTGCGTTCCGACTGGGAGCGGATCTTTGCGATCCGCGATGAAGTGTTGAAGGCGCTCGAGGAGGCGCGGGACGCAAAACACATCGGCTCGTCGCTCGAGGCCAAGGTCGTTCTGACAACTGACGCCGCGACGACGCGTTTCCTGTTAGATTATTACGACCAGCTTCGTTACATTTTTATCGTCTCGCAGGTCGAGGTGCATGAGGGCGACGCGCTAAAGGTCGAGATCAGAAGGGCCGACGGCGAGAAATGCGAGCGGTGCTGGAACTATTCGACACGCGTCGGCGAATTGGACCACTTGCCGACAGTCTGCGAACGGTGCAACGAGGCGTTGAGGGAAATCGTATAATGTTCGTTCGCAGAGGAAGTTTAGGAGTATGACCGTGAAGAGAGCAATATTCGTTTCCATTTTGATCGGCATACTTGGCGTCGTTTCATTTGCCCAGCCTTCCGAAAAAGACCTGGCCAGCATTCCGCTTGAGCATTACATCAAGGGTCACGCGACGGTGAATATCGAATTCACCAAGAAGGCATTCCATCCTATCGGCAGTCTGCAATTTGTTCGGGACGGTGCATTCGGCTCACAGGGCGTTGGCGATTATATAAACAGTCTCGCGGGAAGGAAACCCGCCGCAGACGAGGATCGGCGAAAACGGTACATCGAATCTATAGACGTTACCGGGAATGCGGCGATCGCGAAGGTTGTGTCGGATTATCCGACAGTGCGTTACGTCGATTATATGGCGCTTCTCAAGATCGACGGCGAATGGAAGATCGTCAACAAAATTTACTTTACCGAGACAAAAGGAGCCTCCTCTAAACGGGCGGAAAACCCTTCAGACAAGGATGCCGTCAGGGCCCCGCTTGAGAACTATCTGAAGGCGCACGCCACGGGCAATGGTGATCATCACCGGCAGGCGTTCCACGCCGAAGGCAACCTTATCTTTATACGTGACGGCAAGTACACGACTCGATCGTTCGGGGATTACATCGCGGGTTCGCCCGGCAAGCCGGCAGCTGACGAGGACAAGCGAAAACGCTGGATCGAATCGATCGATATCACAGGCGACGCGGCGACGGCGAAGATCATTCTCGATTACCCGAGCGCGCGGCTCACCGATTATATGTCGCTCCTGAAGATCAATGGCGAGTGGAAGATCGTCAATAAAATATTTTCATCCGAGCCGAAAACACAATGAACCGACGGGGCCTGGCATGGAAGTTTGCATACTTGCTGATCGCGGTCGGGGTCTTCATGATCGACCAGACGACCAAGGCGTGGGCGGCCGCTAACCTGCGCCTCGGCGGCGACCGGCCGATCATTTCGGGATTCTTGAATTTCGCCTACGCACAAAATCCGGGCGTCGCTTTCTCGATGCTCGACGATCACGGGGATGCTGGCCGTTGGGGTCTGTCGGCGGTAGCGCTAGTCGCAGCGACGCTCGTCCTCTATTTCTTCTGGCGGACACCGCGCACCGACGATCGCGTGCTTGGCTCGCTCGCGCTGCTCCTCGCCGGCATTGTCGGCAATGTCACCGACCGACTGCGGCTCGGGTTTGTGATCGATTTTATCGACGTGCAATTCGGCTCGTGGCATTACCCGACATTTAATGTTGCAGACATGGCCGTGTGCGTCGGCGCGGGACTGCTCATACTCGACATGTTTCTTAGTAAGAAGAAGGAAGCGGTCTCAAAGGCGGAAACCCGACCGGTCGGGAGGGTGCGCAACGCTGAATAGCCAGTACGTGGTGCACCCTTGCTACAGCTCGGGTTTCCGCCTTCGGTATGTATCCTGAACTCTTTCGCATCGGAGATTTTCCGGTAACGAGCTACGGTATCTGGCTCGCGCTGGGGATGCTGTGCGCCTTGTTTGTCGCGTCACGGCTCGCGGCGCGCGACGGGCTGCCGCGCGAGCGGATCTATGATCTGGGTTTGTGGACGCTGGTCGGCGGGCTTGTCGGGTCGAAAGTGCTGATGCTGCTCGTCGAGGACAACGTGCAGGTGCTGTCTCTCGATTTTCTACGAAGTGGAGGCGTATTTTACGGCGGGCTTATCGGCGGATTTCTCGCTGTCGTGCTCGTCGTTCGCTTCTATAAGCTGCCCTTCTGGAAAGCGGCCGACGCCTTTGCCCCGGCAGTTGCTCTCGGGCAGGCATTCGGCCGGCAAGGCTGTTTTGCAGCCGGGTGCTGCTGGGGCGATGCGTGCCCTTATTCGTTCGGCGTACATTTTACCGAGAAAGGGCATGAATATACCGGGGTCCCGATAGTCGGGCCAGACGGCGGGCCCCTTTATTTATGGCCCACGCAGTTGATCGAATCGTTCGCGATGCTGGCCATTTTCGGCTTTCTGGTCTGGCTCCACCGGCGCAAAAAATTCTCTGGCCAAATTCTGATAACTTACGGTATTATCTACTCGATACTGCGTTTTTCAATTGAGTTCATCCGCGACGACCCGCGTGGTGACCTGTTTGGTCTAACGACCTTGACCGGCTTGTCGACGTCTCAGTTGGTGAGCCTCGTGGTCGCGGCCGCCGCCCTGATCTTTCTGATCTGGAGACTGCGAGCTAACGAGACTTCGCCGCCTTCGTCCTGACAAGCGATCGCCAGGAGGATAGTATGCGAAGGAGTGTTTTCTTAGCGCTCGTGTTTACCACCGCGTGCGCATCAATTGTCACAGCTCAAACCAGCGCCCCGGACGACGGCGAGCAGCGGATCCGCCGTGCCCTCGAAGGCCGCGTTGTGATCGCAAAGATGGACCTGCCCGCCATTGACGCCGGCGTCTACATGTATTTTGACGACGCAAACGTCAGTTTTGATCAGGCTGCTTACGACCGTCTGGTCAAGGAGTACGGCGTCGCCCTCAAGAAGGGAAGCCGCTCGAAGATAACCGCTGTCCGGATCTCGGCCAAGGGCATCGAGCTCGACCTCGATGGCGGTGGCTCGCCGGGCCGCGATTGGGTCGTGGGTGGGTTCATCCTGACCGAACCATCGCCCGCTCCGAAGTCAGATCGCGAGCTGGAATTCGAGCGTCGGCTTCAGGCCGAACCGAATTCCGACTCAGCCGCCTATTGGCGGACCGAGCTCGAACACGAACGCCAGCGCCGAACGACACAGGACGATCGCAACCGCGAGAATTTCCACCGGTTCGCCCGCCTACGCAGCGAGTATATCGAAACGAACCGCAAGACGTGGGGCTCGAAGCTGATCGTTGTTGTGCGTTCGCGCAAACCATCTGTGACGGTGCGAGATATGATGGCCTCGCTGGCTAAATACGTCGAAATACTCCCGCGTGAACCAGCCGGCCAATAGTCCGCCGGCGAGCGACAGGCTTTCGTTCGTCGCCGATAAGCACGCGGCCGGCGTGCGGCTTGACACGTTTTTGGCTTCGCAGATCGCAGGTTGGTCGCGCTCGCGCCTCGCCCGACTGATCGTTGACGAGGATGTCCTCGTCAACGGCCGCGTCGTAAAACCCTCATATGACATTCGTGAAGGCGACGAAGTCGAGATCGAGCTAACCGAGCTTCCCGGTTCTGTTTTTGAGCCTGAAGACATTCCACTCGACATCGTTTATGAAGACGAATACCTAGCCGTCATCAACAAACCCGCCGGCATGGTCGTCCATCCCGGCGCAGGCGTGTCGAGCGGGACGCTGGCAAATGCGATCGCTTTTCATTTTATTGAACCGCAGAGACGCAGAGACGCAGAGAGGACGAGACAAGAAAGCTCCCCTCCTTACGCGGCTGAAAGCACTGGCCGGGCTGTATCAAGGCCAGAACGAGGGGGGGCAGGCCCGTCGTTTTTTGACGGGGCTGACGGGGTGGTTCTTTCGCCTGCCACCTCGAACCGCATCGGCATCGTTCACCGTCTCGACAAAGATACCTCCGGCCTCATCGCCGTCGCAAAAGACGAACAAACCGCCGAGGAGTTGTCGCGCCAGTTCCACGATCGCGAGGTCGAGAAATCTTACGTCGCTCTCGTCCACGGCGTGGTCGAACAAAACACCGGCAAGATCGACCGCTCCATAGCCCGCGACCGGCGAAACCGCCTGAAAATGACCGTGAGCCAGACAGGCCGCTCCGCGTTGACACTCTGGCGCGTGCGTAAGCGGTTCGACAAATTCACGCTCCTCGATGTCGAGATCAAAACCGGCCGCACGCACCAGATACGCGTGCACCTCGCATCGATCAATCACCCGGTCGTCGGCGATGCACTCTATAATGCCGGGCGCGACAACACAGTTGCCGATGCTGGAATAAAGAAAGCCATCGCAGGTTTAGGGCGGTTTTTCCTTCACGCAGAGCGGCTGACGTTCACGCATCCGAAAGCCGGCGAGCGGATGCACTTCTCCCAACCATTACCGCACGTTCTCAATGACTTCCTGGCAAAACTCTAGGCTACCTTGCCGGGAACGCAGGCGTCCCGCCTGCACCGCCCGTGCATCCGTTCAAGTTGAATATGGCCCGCGCAGGCAGGCGGGACGCCTGCGTTCCGGCCAATGAGGTGTATTGTGTAATATTTGTTGCATGGGAACCGTCGCGGGCAAAGATCCTCGTTACTGGCACAGCCGCGGTTATTTGCCTCATTTCGACCAAGAGGGTTTTACTCAGTTCATTACGTTCAGGCTAGGTGATTCAGTACCTAAGGATGTGCTGAGAACGGTGGGGTGAGGAACTCGAACGCGGCGAGATCACTGACGCCACTCACCGACGACGTATTGAGCACTATCTCGACCAAAACTATGGAGCTGCATATTTACGCGATCCTCGAATAGCGGGAATGGTGCAGGAAGCTCTGTTGAAATTTGATGGCGAGCGGTACCGGCTTCTGTCATGGGTCATCATGCCCAATCACGGGCATGTGATTTTGTCGCCGATTGTCGGTTTCTCGGTCTCCGAGATTATGCACTCGATCAAGTCATATACTGCGCATGAGGCGAACAAGATTCTCGATCGTACAGGCCAATTCTGGGCAAAGGAATATTTCGATAGATACATTCGCGACCAACGGCATTTCGCGAATACAATTGCGTATATTGAGAACAATCCCGTGAAGGCGCGGCTCTGCAAGGCGCCCGAACAATGGCCTTACAGCAGTGCGTTCTTTAAGTAGACGCAGGGCGTCGTTGCCGGGAACGCAGGCGTCCCGCCTGCATGAAATATGCATCCATTCAAGCTGAAGAGTACCCACGCGGGCAGGCGGGACGCCTGCGTTCCGGCCAATATGATGAAGAGTTTATTTGTAAGTGTTTTCTTTGTGACGATGTTACTTTCTGCCGCGGTTTCTGGCCAGCCGCCCGAGATCAACGTCATACCCAAACCCAGCCAGATTGAGCCTGGAAACGACGGGTTCGTTCTGACGAAGAATACTCGAATTTCGGTTGCGGCTGAGGATGAATTTGGTCGACGAAATGCCGAACTGCTGAATAGGTTTTTTAAGACCAACTACGGATTTACATTGAAAGTCGTAAAAGACCTGTTCCCCGACGAGAAAAGCGATCTGATTATATTTAGGTCGATTCCCCACGCGTATCCTGAACCGGGCCGGTATGCGCTTGCGGTAACATCGGATGTTATCTACATCACCGGACATTACTTTTACGGGTTGCAATCATTCTTTCAATTGATGCCGAAATTGAATCCGCCGGATGGAAGCTCATCCGATAAGTATCGAATTCCTGCGGTTACGGTTGAGGATTCTCCTCGCTTCCCATACCGCGGCATGCACCTCGACGTTGCTCGACATTTTATGCCGGTCGAGTTTGTTAAGAAGTACATCGACCTGATGTC
>CAZSOE010000084.1:0-7927 GCA_964608335.1 uncultured Chloracidobacterium sp. | reverse complement strand
TTACGCAGGCGGTTCTGACTAGACGGTCATCCCGCCGTCGACGACGATGGTCTGGCCAGTGATGTAGCTTGATGCGTCTGAAGCGAGAAAGACCGCGACGCCCTTGAGCTCGCCTTCTGCGCCGACGCGTGGGATGACGTTGTTTTCCTGAATGACGCGCTCGTAAATGTCGATGACCGAGTCGGCCAGCCGCGAATGGAAAAACCCCGGTGCGATGGCGTTGACGCGGATGCCGCGCCGCCCCCAGCTTGCGGCCAGTTCGCGCGTCAGGCCGATGAGGCCGGCCTTGCTCGCGACGTAGCCTGCATAGAACGGGCCGTTGGCAGATGAGGTAAGGCCGGCGATCGAGGCGATATTGATGACGGAACCGCTGCCCTGCCCGAGCATCACACGGCCCGCCGCCTGCGCCATCAGGAAGCAGCCCGTGAGGTTCACATCGATCACCTTTCGCCATTGTTCGACTGTCATCTCTTCCGGCATCGCACCCCACGAGACGCCGGCGTTGTTGACGAGAATATCGAGTCGCCCGAACTTTGCCACGGTCTCGTCGACGACCGCGTGAACATCTTCCGGTTTTGAAACATCGCAAAGCTTACCTGCGACAGTGAAGCCGCGCTCCGCGAATTCCTGTACGGTCGCATCCAGCCACTCGGCCCGCCGTGCACACAACATCAGGTTTGCGCCCGCCTCGGCCAATCCCTCGGCCATTTCGCGGCCGATCCCACGCGAACCGCCTGTGACGATCGCCGTGCGGCCCGTCAGATCGAACAGTTGCGATACCGTTTTACCCATATTTACTAATCCTTATTCTCTATTTACGATTTAGGTATGGCAAAGACCGAGAAGGAACTGGCATTCCTGCGCGACCTGTACGTCGGTGATGACTGGACGCGGCGGTTCACCGACGTCGTGGACGCCCATATCGATCTGACCGATTCGGACAACATGCTCTACGTAAATGCCGGCACGGGCGGCCACGCCCTCGCGCTCGATGAACGCTTTGGCGAGCGAACGGATATCTTCGCCTATTGCGATACGGATGCGTGTCTGGCGATCGCGCGCGACAAGGCCGCGGCCGTGCGGTCGAGTGTCGATTTTTCGCGGACGCGGTTCGAGGACGAGGCCTTTGATACCGTCGTGGTGGACGCGAGCTTCGTCCGACCTGCGGACGTCGCGTCGGTCATTGACGAAGCCGTGAGGGTCACGCGAACCGGCGGCGAGGTGGCGGCGTTTCTGCCAGCGTCGGGAAGTTTTGGTGAAGTTTTCTCGCTGCTATGGGAAATTCTCTTTAACGACGACCTTGGCGACCACGGTGCCGCGGCCGAGCGCATGATCAGCGAGATACCGACCGTTTCCACGATCGAGCGGATGGCCGCCGACGCCGGACTTGTTAATGTTCAGACAAAAACTGTAAACGAGGTCTTCGAGTTCGAGAACGGTGCCCAGTTTGTCGCGGCTCCGCTGGTGGCAGAATTCCTGCTGCCCGCATGGCTCGAGTGTCTGTCCGATAACGAAAAAGGGCGAGTCACCCAGGAACTCGCCCAGTTGATAGATGCTGAAGATGGAACGCTGACGTTCCGCTTTTCGGTGAAAGCCACGTTGATGACCGGGGAAAAGGCTTGAACCGGAAGGACTAGCTCGTTTTTGCCTCAGCCCGGCGGCGAAGCTCTTCCTCAAGCTGCTCATCGCTGATCGACGAGACTTGGGGCGTCGGCGCCCGGTCAACGAGCTTGGCCTGTTCGGCTCGCTCTTCTTCCTCGGCCTCGCGCATGCCTTCCTTAAAGGCTTTTCGCGACTGGCCGAGCGATTTTGCAAGCTGCGGCAGCCGGGTGGCACCGAATAGAAGAAAGAGGACGACGACGATCAGAATGATCTCGGTTGTTCCTAAACCAAGCATAAGCAACCTCATACTTTTGCGAAAGCTTCTACCAACCCCATTCTACACCGTTCTGCGGTCTTTGCGCGGGGGCTATGCCGTAAGGGCTTTCTCCTTGAACCTCTCCATCGCGTCTACCAGGGCCGACGTTATGCCGGACTCGCTGACCGAGTGGCCGGCATCCGGCACAACGACAAACTCTGCTTCGGGGAACGCGCGATGAAGCTCCCAAGCGGAGCGTATAGGACAGACAACGTCGTACCGGCCCTGTACGATGACCGTCGGTATATCGCGGATCTTGTCGACATTCTCGATAAGATAGTTTTCGGACGGGAAGAACGAGTTGTTCATGAAATAGTGACACTCGATACGGGCGAGGCTCAGTGCCTCGTGCTCGCCTTCCCAGTGTTCCATCAGGTTCTTGTCAGGATATAGTTTTGACGTCGAGCCTTCCCAAACACTCCAGGCTCGCGCCGCCGAAAGCCGCACAGCCTCGTCGTCGCTCGTTAGGCGTTTGTAATACGCGGTCATAAAATCACCGCGTTCAGCCTCGGGTATCTCGTCGCGATAGCGCTCCCAGTAATCGGGGAAGATCTCGGAGGCACCGTATTGATAGAACCAGAGCAGTTCAGTCCGACGTGTAAGAAAGATGCCGCGAAGTATCAGTCCAAGGCACCGGTCCGGATGATTTACTGCATAGGCAAGGCTCAGCGTCGAGCCCCATGAACCGCCAAAGACATACCATCTGTCGATATCGAACTTCACTCGCAATGCCTCGATATCGTTGATCAGGTCCCAGGTCGTGTTCTCGCGAAGCTCCGCGTGCGGCGTCGAACGCCCCGACCCGCGCTGGTCGAAGAGGATCACGTGATACTCGTCGGGGTCGAAAAATTGCCGGTACATCGGTATCAGGCCACCGCCCGGCCCGCCGTGCAAAAAAACCACGGGCATGCCGCTCGGGTTGCCGATACGTTCGTAATAGACGGTATGCAGATCGGAAACGGGGAGCATTCCGCTGTCGAACGGTTCGATCTCGGGGTAAAGACTCGCCATATGGATGATGATACGCGAAGACGCCTGTTTGCCGAAAGGCCCTGCCCATCAGGAACCTGCCGGATCGAGAAAGTTGTCGTACCAGAGCTGGAAGACGAGCAGCGTCCATAGCTGTTTGTGATGGCTGGCCACGCCACGCTCGTGTTCGTCGATCATTCGGCCGACGAACATCGGCTCGAACAGGCCCTGTGGTTTGAGCCTTTCCGGTGCCAAAAGGTCGTGCATCATCGGGTTCAGACGCCCCTTGAGCCATTCGGCTATGGGTATACCGAAGCCCTTTTTTGAACGGTGCAGGATGTCGTGCGGCAAGAGTCCCGAGAGCGCCTTTTTTAGGATGTACTTGCCTTTCGTGCCACGCAGTTTGAAGCGAAGCGGCAGCGAGGCCGCAAATTGCCCGACGCGCGGGTCGAGGAACGGCGCGCGCGTCTCGAGGCTCACCGCCATCGAAGCTCGATCGACCTTGGTCAGAATATCCTCGGCCAGATAAAAATTGAGGTCGAGGAACTGCATCTGCTCGATCTCGTCGCCGGCATTGCAAAGCTCCAAGAGGTTGCGCGCCGCGAGATAGATGTCCGACTTGGAATTGTCCTTCACATCGTCGGTCAAGAGAGCTTCCTGTTCATCGACCGAGAATGAACCGAACCATGAATGATGCCGCGTGATGGGATCATGGGCGGCCGAGCGGACGAAACGCTTCGCGCGGTATTCGAATGAAAGATTTTTTGTTGAAACCGGCAGACGGCGCACAACCGGCTCGATCAAGCCGGAGCGCAAGAAACGCGGTATCGCGCCGTAAGCCGCCGCTACCTTGTGGCCGTAATACATCGGGTAACCGGCAAAAAGCTCATCGCCACCGTCGCCGCCAAGCGCGACCGTTACGTGATGGTGAACGAAGCTCGCGAGCATGAACGTCGGGATGAGTGAACCGTCCGAGAGCGGTTCGTCCAGCCATTTGCCAATGTCGGTGATCAGGTCCGCGGCCGTATCGACGCTCAACGTCGCTTCATAATGCTCCGTGCCAAGATGGTGCGCGACCTTCCGGGCATAACGCGACTCGTCGAACGAATCTTCCTCGAACCCGATCGAAAATGTCTTTACCTTTTCCGTCGCATGCCGAACGGCGAAAGCCGCGACCGTCGACGAATCGATGCCGCCCGAGAGAAGGACGCCCAGCGGAACGTCCGACACCAGCCGCATCCTTACCGCATCTGATAGTAGGTCTCGAAGTTCGTTGGCCTTTGTCGCGAGGTCAGGACCGCCTTCGTGAGCGGGCGGCCCGTTTGTCGAATTGTTTCCAACGAACTGGCCCGCCGTTGACGCAGCGGGTTCTGACCAGGACAGGTTCCAATAACGTCGAGTTTTGATCTCGCTGCTTTCGACGGTCAAAATGTGCGCAGCCGGGAGTTTGAAGATCCCTTTATAGATCGAATGCGGCGCAGGAACGTAATCGTATGAGAGATACTGGCGCAGTGCATCGAGATCGAGCTCGGCCCGGACCGACGGGTGCGCAAGGACGGCTTTGGGTTCCGACGCCCAGATGAGCTTTCCGTCGAAAACGCCGTAATATAGCGGCTTCTCGCCAAAGCGGTCGCGCGCGAGGATGAGTCTTCTCTTTTTCGTGTCCCACAGCGCAATGGCGAACATTCCGTTAATGTGGTCTACAAAATCGTCGCCGTAGATCTGATATAGATGTGGGACGATCTCGACATCGGTCTGCGTGCGAAACCTATGGCCGCGTTTCTCAAGTTCGGAGCGTACCTCGCGAAAGTTATAAAGCTCGCCATTCACCATCGTGACGATCGAGCGGTCCTCACTGAACATCGGTTGGTCGCCGGTCTTGAGATCGATGATCGAGAGTCGCCGCATCCCGAGCGCCGCCGTGTCGTCCATCCAGACACCTTCGCTGTCGGGTCCGCGATGCAGGATCGTATCGCACATCGAATGCAGAACTGCGTCGCTGTGATCTTTTGATCTGGGTCGATCGAGGTTTACCCAACCTGTGATGCCGCACATTTATTTTAAGGACAGCAGGTAGCTATCAGCTCTTAGCTGACAGCTGCTTTTCAAAGCCAACAGTCTCGCGCACCGCATAGATCGCTTTGTCCTGCGACTCGTGATACGTGCGGACAAGCAGCTCCGCAAGCAGGCCCATCAGGAAAAACTGGACCGAGATAGCGAACATAACGATGCACATTATCGGCAGCGGCGTTTCGACAAAATCGGCGTGATACTGCGGCAGGCCGAGCAGGTTGGCGCCTTTGAGAAAAACGGCATACACGCCCGCGGCGATCGACGCGATCAACGCCAGCATCCCAAACGTGCCAAAAACATAGATCGGCTTTGTCTGGTACGACGCCATGAACTTTATCGTCATAAGGTCGAAGACGACCTTTATGGTGCGCGAGATGCCGTACTTCGAGCGGCCCATCGTCCGTGCGTGGTGATCGACCGGGATCTCGGTCACGCGCGCGCCCGCCCATGAGGCATAGATCGGAATAAAACGATGCATTTCTCCATACAGGCGCACGTCCTGTATCACCTCGCGCCTATAAGCCTTAAGAGAACAGCCGTAATCGTGCAGTGGGACGCCCCCGATCCACGAGATGATCCGATTTGCGATCTGTGAAGGTATCTTGCGCGATACAAGTTTGTCCTGCCGGTTCTTTCGCCAGCCTGAGACAACGTCGTAGCCTTCGTCCAGTTTTTCGAGGAGCCGTTTGATGTCCGCCGGATCGTTCTGAAGATCGGCATCCATCGGGATGAGAATGTCGCCCTTTGCCGCGTCGATCCCTGCTGACATCGCGGCGGTTTGGCCATAATTACGCCGCAAGCTTATCACCCGGACCCTGTCGTCTTCCGCCGCTATCTCCTTCAGTATCGCAAGCGAACGATCAGTCGACCCGTCATCCACATAGATCACCTCAGCCGTTTTCCCGAGCGCATCGAGCGCGGCCCTGATCTTCTCGTGCATCGGGCGGAGGTTCTCTTCTTCGTCATAGACGGGCAGGAAGAGCGATAATTCCGGCGTTTTGGACGTGCCTTTATCCATGCCAAAGACCATTCTGCCCACGAAAGGCACGAAAGTCACGAAAGCAAAACCGCCTTTTCGCGTCGTTTCGTGTGTTTCGCGCGCGGTCTTAAACGACGATCCCCATCATCTCCGTGGCGTGTGGTCCCTGATCGCCGTCTGCTTCTAGGCTATAGCTCTCGTTGAGACGGCGGCGAATGCCGTCTTCGCTGACGAAGCATGAACCGTTCGCGCCCAGGGCGAGGATCATGAGCCCCACGCCCTCGTCGAGGTATTCCTGGCGTCCGATGGCGATCATGTACTCGGCGGACGTGCGGTGCGCTTCCCACTCAAGTTCGTAAAGCGTTGGATTAAATAAGCTTAGCGGATTAATATCGGCATTCGTCAAACTCTCGAGTGTACGGGCGAAATCGTATGCATGACGGCCCTCGTGTACAAACGTGCCCTCGCAGCCGCGCTGGCCGCCGGTGTCGATCGTTTCTTCGGCGATCGAAATGACGATCTCGCCCAGGGCCTCGCGCAGTGAAAGCCGCTCGGTCGCCACCTTCAGATTGGTCTTGACCGAACTGATCAGCCCCGTGTTTCCGGAAGCATTGATCTCGCTGACAGGCCGCACGCGCACGAGCATCTTCGAGGCGAGGATCTCATCCATCACTTCACGATGCTCGGCGGTGCCCGATTCGACGATGGTCGCAAAGGCGTCCTCGACCGACTTGCGGTATTGTTTAGCGATTCCCTTGTCGAACTTCATAGGATTTTTGCGGCGGATGCGCGCTGATCCCGCGGATAAAGAACCTTTTTTCGGGGCTTTTCTTATCCGCGTCCATCTGCGTAGATCCGCGGCTAAATAACTCTTCCAAACCCGCACCAGCTGTTTTGATTGTGCCAGATGATCTCGACATCATCGGCACCGATCTCACGCCACCACTGCTCGAACTCATCCCTTGAGATGTAGAACGCCGTCGGAGCGACGAGATGGTCGAAGACGATGTTGTGCTGTTCGCGCCAACCGAACGAGCCTAGGTGATTCAGGTAGTCATTGTAGAACAGCTTACCTGCAACGCCGGGCGAAACTGCGTTGAGCGGGCGATAGAGCAATTTGGTCGTCGCAAACAGGCCGGCGGTGGGAAGTTTAGAAAGTTGATACAGGACCGACTGGCTGATCCTCGACGTAAACCCCTCGCGCACCGGATTTACGAACCGAACGATCCACTCGTTGTTCTCGGCACCGTAGATCCAGGCCGAGATATGCTCGCCTTTTTTCACCTTACCCGCAAGCGAAACGAACGCGCCTTTCGGATCGGGCGTGTGGTGGAGTACGCCGACGCTGAAGGCGTAGTCAAACACCTTCTTGAACGGCAGCTTGAAAATGTCGCACTGCACGATGTGTGCGTTCGGCAAGTCGCGCGTTAGCTTGAATGCCGATTCGACCGCACGCCCGAGGTCGATGCCGATAACCTCTTTGGCGCCCCACTCGGCTGCAAGTCGTGTGTGCCGGCCTTTGCCGCAGCCGCCTTCGAGAACGACCTTGTCCTGGAAGAATTCAGGTTTTAAAGGTTGAAGCCAGCCGAGCAACTGCTCAGCATACCGGTCGTCCTCCTGCGTGAAATTGTTCCACTGCCACCCGAAATTCTCCGCGGTCGCGGCCTTGTCCTCATCCACTTTAGCAAGGTCGGCGAACCGCGGAACTCCGCGAACGACCTTGTACTCGCGATCGCACTTTTTGCAGGTGAGAACGCCTTCGATGATCTCGCGGCCATCATACTTGCTGTCGGCCGCGAGCAAAATATCGCCCCCGCACGTCGGGCATGCCAGTAACTCTAATAGTCTTTCCTTCATCAAAAAAACTAACCACGAAAATACGCGAACATCCACGAAAGCCCGTTTGTGTTATTTCGTGTCATTTCGTGGTTGCCACCCGTCTAAACTCCTCGTATTCGCGAGTCGGAAACGGTTGGCGCCAGTTGAAC
>CAZSOE010000083.1:4999-8052 GCA_964608335.1 uncultured Chloracidobacterium sp. | reverse complement strand
TCGCCGTTCGCTAAAAGCGTTGACGCTGTTAAGTACCGCGAGACATTCCAGCTCCTCAGGTCTCTTTCCTGACGTTGTTCACACAAACGTCTCGCGAGCTGCTTTACGACGGTCTGACGATCTTCGTCGTTCATTGCTTCGAGCGAACGATACAGAACGGGCAGAGCATCGTCGCTGAGTTCGCGGCTGTTGTATGCTGCGTCGAATTCGCGGCCCTCACGCATCAGGGCCAGATTGTGGCGGGCAATGTATTCGTCGGGGTTGAAAACGTGCGTCGCGCCGAGAATGAAGAGGGCCGACCAAAGTGCTCCCCACGCAAAGTGATTTCGGGCACCGCGAAGGACCGTCGCACCGAACCATATGAACACCACCGCAAGCCACGTCATAAAGATCAGCGGATAAAGGCGGACGGTTGTCATGCCATAACCGAGGTTGCCCGTCAGCAGGACTATCCGCTGCACGGCCGAGGCCATTATGACGAAGAGCAGCCCGATCTGGACACCGGCAAGCACGCGATAAAGGAGCGACGCGGTGCGGTCGTCTTTTCGAAGCAGCCAGTGCGAGACAAGCAATACGGGTAGGATAAGCGCCGCGACGGCAACCAACTCGCCAAAGCCGCGCCGAGCGTACTCGGCGAGCTTGAAGTCGGGTGTATTCTGCACGAGCTCCATGCCGCCAAATAGATAAGGCAGTTGGAACGAAACAAAGCTCAGGAAGAGAAGATTGAGGAGGCCGAGTATAACGCCGATCTCGACCGAGCCCAGCGTTACGCCCTGCACGACCGAGTTGTCGATGTCTGCCCACGACAATTTTTTTGGTGACGGGGCCGAATCATCGGCGGGTCCGGTCGCCGCCTTCGGGGCCGTCGCCGTCTCCGGCGTGTTCACGTGCTCCACAACAGTGCGGTTCTCGGGGAGCGTGACAGGATACTCGCCGGATTCGGCACGTACCTTCGCCATCGGGCTCTCGTCTTCCGCGGCCGTCGGGACAATGATCGAGAGCGGGACCTCGGCCGCCGCGGCCGCGCCTGCGAAGAGAATTCCGCGGAGATAACCCGCGGTCAGCCACGCAAACACACCGAAAAGCGCGATGTGGCCAAGCGTCAGTTCGAGATCAAAATTCAATGTGCGGCGGACCCAGCCATCGTAAACCGCATCGGCCGCCATAAAGAGCGCGCCAAAGATGAGCAGCAACGGCAACGCTATGATCACGCCGCGCAAAACGGCAAGGGCGGTCTTTCGCCAACCGCTCGTCGATATCTCGCTCCAGCGAACATCGACCGCAAAGATCGCGAAAGCCGCAAAGAGCGAGTTCAGCGCGGCCCAGACGAAGCCGACCGCGTACTGGAACAACCCGGCGACCCGCGCCGAGATCTTCAGCGTCGGCAAAAACAGCACGCCCAAGATGCCGATGATCGCGAATGTGTTCGCGACGCGCAGCTCGATCGAATCACGCCAGACGAACATCGCGGCGAGAAGGATCTGCGCGCCAACAAGCGCCATCGCCTGTCCCGTCAATCGTTCCGGTGCATGCCGGCGAAGCAGCGCGATCGTCCCGGCGACAAACGCGATATTAAAAAGGAGTACGTTCAGTCCCCAGGGCGTCGAGCGCAAAAGCACATCGCCAAGAACGCCGAGCACCACGGCAACCTGCAAGATCTCTAAACCTGTTCTTGTTCGTTCGTTCATATTCAAATTACACGACGCTCGCCGATCGTATCGCGCGGACGGCGTTTCGCCAGTAGACGATAGCAGTCAACAAGGGAGTGAAACCGAGAAAGCCAATGAGCCAAAATATTCCGAGCACGCTGAAGGGAAACAGGATGACACCGATGATCAACGATGCAACCGATGCGGTTGCCAGGATCAAACCTATCGCGATTCGGAACGAGCCGAGTGATTTGCCCCAGAGCAGCCAGGCCGCCTGAGCCATGATCCCAGAGTAGGCGAGGACATATGCGGGAAGCTGGTATGCGGAAAGCAGTCCACCGCTACTGTATTCACCTGCCCACGTTCTGAAAACCCCCGGGTCGAAATAAAAGCAGATCATCGGCATGAACACTCCGAACATCCAGTCCCATATCCACTGCTTGCGAGTTACGACCTCGCCGAACTGACGCGGCCAAAAGTTTGGATGTCCCTCAGGCGGTTTCTCATAGTGTTCAAGCGAAGCCGGCGGCTCGGTCTCGGCTATTTCAAGTGCATCGGCGGACTCATCGATATTCTCGAAGTGGTAATAGTAACGTTCGCCTGGCACTGTGCATGTCGCGTTCATAGACTTCTGATCGCCTCCGAACTATTTGACGCCCGCCGTCTCGCTTTGTTCCGTTAGTTCGAACAACTGCCGCTTGTGAAAAACGCTGTCCTCGTCGCCTATCAGTACGGTCTCTAGCATGTGGTCGATGCCGAATCCTTCCCGAAGGTCGAGGCGAGGCTGGCTGGCATTGAGCGGCAGGTCGAAGACGATCGCTTTTTCAAAGCTTTCGTTTGGACCGATCGGCTTCTCAAACACGGGCTGCGGCGGGAGCTGCGATTCGGCCTCGCGATCGCGGTGATAGTGTGCGCCGGTGTTGTCATGCACATTTGCGTCGAGATCGGTCAGGTTGAGCCGCGCCTTGACCGCGTTGCTGAAGACCCGGACGGTAACGATGTAAAACTGTCCGTAGGCGGTTTTGTTCCCAAGAGTTTTTGTCGTGCGCACGCCGGTCACCGCCGCGTGCATGTGACAGTCGAGATAAAAGCCGCAGAACGCCTTGCCGTCCGTGTCGCCAACCTCGATCGTTCTCTCCTGGCTCGTCAGCGAAGTGCCGAGCAGCATCACGACGTAGAAAACCGTCCATACCGCGACGCCACCGAAGACAAAGTTACGGAGCCAGGTCTTTTTTGTAATGATCGCGACGACGAGTAAAACCGCCGAAACGATAAGTCCACCGATGGTCATTACCATTAATAAGACGCCCATATTCCCTCCGTTTTGGCCGCATCGCGGCCGGTGATTTTAGCCGCGGGTTTTCAACCCACGGTCGTCCATCAGGATCCTCTCGTCGCGTTAGC
>CAZSOE010000083.1:0-4899 GCA_964608335.1 uncultured Chloracidobacterium sp. | reverse complement strand
AAACCCACGGCTACATTCAATTGTCGCGACGCGACCCAAACTCAAACCTTCTTCATCGCGCTTATCAGCGCTTCCATGTGGTCGAGATATCGCTCGAGAGCGCGGCGGCCGTCGCGTGTGATCCTGTATTCGGTCAGCGGCATCCGGCCGCGGAACGATTTTTCGCACGTAATGTAGCCCGCGTCTTCGAGCTTGCGTGCGTGTACCGAGATGTTGCCGTCGGTTGTGTCGAGCAGTTTTTTCAGCTCGGTAAAGCTGAGGCGTTCGTTAGCGGCGAGAGCGCTGATGAGGCCGAGCCGCATCCGCTCGTGAATGATCTTGTCGAGGTCGTTCGATACACTCTCGGCAGCACGGGCGACACGGAGCCCCTGAGTTTCTTCGTTCTTTCTAAGTGCTAAGTCCTTTGCCATTTGCGTTGCCCTATCATCGTTAGGGCTGACGTTCTGTTCGGGCTTCGCCCTCATGCGGACGAGGGCGTCCGCGCCTTTATCCGCCGAGGCGAACAAGCGCGCCCCAGACCATGATTAAGCCAAAGAGGATGGCCCCGACGGCGGCCACCTTGACCCACGTCGTCTTGACGACCCTGAGAGCGACCTCGCATGCGAGGCCCGTGCTCACCAGCAATACACCGGCGACGAGGAAATCCATCGCCGACCACGGAAAGCCCGCTGCCAGTGGAATGAAGAGCAGGACCGCCACGCCGATCAAGATACCGATAAGTCTCATATTTCTCCTGCTAGCCGCCGTATCTTCTCGCGATGACCGCGCCGAAAACGATGTGCATCAGCCCGAAGCTTGCTGCCATCAGCCAGTTGCCGTAGGCGGCCGGCAGGACGAAACCGATCGCACCGAGCGCGATAAAGCACCAGCCCATAACGGGAATGACGCGGGCCGAGAACGCGCCGCCGCACGCGACGGCCGCACCGTACGTCGTCAGCCAGACCGGCGGCATTAGCGCATAGGTCTCGCTTCGCCAGAGCGCAAATGTGATCGCGACGGCCGCGATCAGGGGGGGGGCAAAACTCAGGGCAAATTTACGCGCCGGGGCCGAAACCAGCGATTGACCGGCGAGCTTCGCTTTTTGCCACATCGCCAACAGTCCGATCGCGAACGCCAGGGCCGCTTCCGTCAGCCAAACCACGGTCCAGTTCAGTTGGCTCGCTTGCTGTTCGGCGATGTATGCCGCGACAAGCGCGGTCACACCCATCAGCATTCCGCCATAGCCCGGCACGGCCGTAAAGGCGGTCGAGCGCTCCATCGTGTCGCGGATAAAACGGATGTTATCGATCGCCCGGTCGCCAAGATTGATGGCCCGCTCGGTCGTGTCCTCTTCTCGTTTGCCAGCGCCGATCTTTGCCATAGTGAACAAAACCATACATCAAGTAATTCCGTCTGTCAAGTACTTTATAGTGCAAAGTAGCCACCTTTTCCTGCTTTTTTGTGACTTTTGCTCGGGCGGGTGCGTCAAACTGGTTGTTACGACTCCGATCAATATGATCCTCGGACGCGCCTTTACAGTCGGCCTTGTTGGGGCAGTGGCGTTCGCCTCGCTTTGTGCACAGGAGAGGCCCGCGGACGACACGATCAAGGTTGAGACAAGGCTTGTCAGTGTTCCGGTCGTGGTCAGCGATCGAAACGGCCGCTACATATCGGGACTAAGCCAGCGTGATTTCACGCTGTATCAGGATGGCGTCGAGCAGCGGATCGAATTCTTTGCCGCGGTCGAGGAACCGATCAATGTCGCGCTTCTTATCGACACGAGCCAGAGCACACGACCGGTGCTCGACGATATCAAAGACTCGGCTCGTGCGTTCCTCAAGCTGCTAAAACCCGCCGACAAGGCGATGATCGTTGCGTTCGATTACGACACGCATATTCTCAGCCCGCTTACCTCGGACCATCAACAGTTACGAAAGGCGATCGACCAGGCCGAGATACCGCGTTATTTTGGCACGATGATGCGCGATGCCGTGATCGAGACGGTCTCGGGCGCGTTTCGCGACCTTGTCGGGCGAAAGGCCATCATCCTCCTAACAGACGGAAAGGATGTCGGCAGCTCGATCAATGAGACGTCGCTACTCTATCGCATGCAGGAGACGGACGCGCTCGTCTATTCGGTAATGTTTCGTACCGGTGGGCTGGCTGCGGGTCGAATGCGAAATGTCCCTGTCTGGGTCGACCCGCGGCCCCGGATCGCCGCCCGCGTCGGGGCGGTCAACCAGCGCGCGATGACATTCCTCGAACAATTGGCGGGAATGACCGCGGGCCGGTTCCTGATCAGCGAGGACGGTAAGCTAAAAAAGACATTCGACGCGATCGTCGAAGAACTTCGGTATCAATATCGCCTCGGCTACTACCCGCCTGATGAGAACGGCGTGCGATCGGTGCACTACCTTAAGGTCAAAGTCGCCCGGCCCGACGCGGCCGTGCGCGCTCGTTCCTCGTATCGAGCGCCGTAATGGCTTATTTCTTCTTCTGTGGATTGTTGACCTTGTCGCCGAGGTTTTCCTGCGGCGGAATATGTGGTTCCGTGAGCGAGAAGGTGAGCCGTTTTTTGTTCATCAGGAACGCATTGCCGTTCCAGCGGTAATGCGTGCGGGTGAAGTGCGTCGGGCAGCAGAGCTGTTCCTCGTCGCCCGTAATGCGGCCGGTCTCGGTCTGGCCAAGCAGGAAGCGGTCCTGGCCGTAAAGGTCGACGACCAACTCGCCGCCTTCGCTTCGTATCTCCTTTAGACCGCCATCGGCCCGGTCGCCCGTGCGAAAGTTCCAGATCAATTCGGGCTTCCCGTCCTTCCACTCGAATATGTAAACAAGCTGCGGCACCGCGCCGCCGCCGGTCTCGACCTTAAGGATCACGATGGCTTCGGGCTGACCGTCGTTAGTTACATCGATATACTTGGCCGTAACGAACGTCATCCCGATCCGGCGCTGTGTCTTGGCTTCGAGCCGCTGCTCGTCGCTTACATCATCGCTCAATGCTTTCGATACCGGCGCGACCTTCCCGTTTACCAATGTGATCTCCGATGTGCCGTCGGGATTTTGCCAGCCGCGGGGGAGTTCGTAAGTGTAATTCCTGAAGTCGAACGAACCGATCGGGTGCGTCGTTTCGCCGTCGGTCCCGTCGAGAAGTTCGGCTTGCAGGTTTGGGATCGCGGGGGTTGGCGATGCGGTCGGTTCGGGGGCTGCTGTTGCGGCCGGGGCGGCCGGCGATGCGGTGATCTTATTGCTTTCGACCGCCGAGCGGCAAGATAACAGCGCTGACAACAAAACAAGGCTGACGATATGGATTCGACCCATTGACTGGAACGCAGGCGCCTCGCCTGCACGATCACGGAGCGATCCGGCGTAGATCCGAAATCGCGTCTTTTGCAGGCGGGACGCCTGCGCTCCCGGCATTAAGCCCGGGTCAAACTTCGGTACTTGATCCTATGCGGCTGATCAGCCTCGACGCCCAGGCGTCGTTTGCGGTCCGCCTCGTACTCGCTGTAATTGCCGTCAAAATACTCAACGTGGCTGTCGCCTTCGAACGCGAGCATGTGCGTCGCGATGCGATCGAGGAACCACCGGTCGTGACTAATTACGACCGCGCAGCCGGCAAAGTTTTCGAGTGCCTCCTCGAGCGCCCTCATCGTGTTTACGTCGAGGTCGTTGGTCGGCTCATCGAGCAGGATGACAT
The DNA here is from genome assembly GCA_964608335.1 of uncultured Chloracidobacterium sp. Lineage (GTDB taxonomy): Bacteria > Acidobacteriota > Blastocatellia > Pyrinomonadales > Pyrinomonadaceae > OLB17. The sequence continues at coordinate 1,223 of CAZSOE010000083.1, read as the reverse complement.
TCGCGCCGCTCTTGAGCATCTTGGCGAGATGAACGCGATTGCGCTCGCCGCCCGAGAGCTGACCTACTCGTTTTTGCTGATCGGTGCCCGAGAAATTGAACCGTGAGACATACGCCCGCGAATTCATCTCGCGTTTTCCAAGATTGATGACATCGGCGCCATCGGAGATCTCTTCCCAGATGGTTTTGTCCGCGGTGAGATCATCGCGCGACTGATCGACATAACCGAGCTTGACGGTCGGCCCTACTTTGAAAACACCGCTATCGGGCGTTTCCTGTTCGGTGATGAGGCGAAAGAGAGTCGTTTTGCCCGCCCCGTTTGGCCCGATCACGCCGACGATGCCGCCGGGCGGGAGCGAGAAATCAAGATCTTCGAAGAGCAGCTTGTCGCCGTATGATTTCGAGACCTTCTGCGCCTCGATTACTGTGTCTCCAAGCCGTTCGCCCGGCGGAATGAATATCTCGAGGTCCTCGCTGCGTTTTTCCGATTCCGTCGCGAGCAGCTTCTCATAATCGTTGATACGCGCCTTGCCCTTGGCGTGGCGGCCTTTTGGGGACATTCGTATCCACTCAAGCTCGCGTTCGAGTGTCTTTGCGCGCTTGTCTTCTGTTTTTTGTTCCTGTGCGAGACGGTTTTGTTTTTGCTCGAGCCAGCTTGAGTAGTTTCCTTTCCACGGGATGCCCTCGCCGCGATCGAGCTCCAAGATCCATCCCGCGACATTGTCGAGAAAATAACGGTCGTGCGTCACGGCGATGATCGTTCCCTCGTATCGTTGCAAGTGCTGCTCAAGCCACGCGACCGTCTCGGCGTCGAGGTGGTTTGTCGGCTCGTCGAGCAGCAGAATGTCGGGCTTTTGCAGCAGAAGCCGGCAAAGCGCGACGCGGCGTTTTTCGCCGCCCGATAACGTGGCGATCTTTGTATCCGCCGGCGGGCACCGCAGCGCATCCATCGCCATCTCGAGCCGCGAATCAAGGTCCCACGCATCGGCCGCATCAAGCTTTTCCTGAACCTGCCCCTGTCGCTCGATCAGCGCCGCCATCGCGTCGTCATCCATCGGCTCGGCAAACTTTGCGTTGATCTCCTCAAATTCCTTAAGCAGGTTTACGGTTTCTTGCGCACCTTCCTCAACAATTTCCTTGACCGTCTTGCTCTCGTCAAGCCTTGGCTCCTGTTCGAGATAACCGACCGTGTAGCCCGGCGAGAAAACGACCTCGCCATTAAAA
>CAZSOE010000082.1:0-8137 GCA_964608335.1 uncultured Chloracidobacterium sp. | reverse complement strand
TGATCGGCCAGATGGAACGGATGTGTTGGATGGGTCCGTGGTGCGGACGATGGGGGTTTGCGGCGGGGGTTCGATGCGCGAGAAACGTGATTCCAGTGGGCAAAAAACCTGCTTCCAGAGGGCAAAAATGATGTTTCCAGACGCGAAATATGCGTTTCCAAACCGCTGCTTATGCCGGACAAACGCTTCGGGGCCGATATTTGTTGGCTGAACGGGCGATTTGCGGAAGTGGCCCTGGTGTTTTGCGGGCTTGTGGTAATACCTTTGTGCCCTTGTGTTCGTGAAGGATCGGACCCAACTCAAAGGGCGCAAGGGGAAGACACAAAGGGCACGGAGACAGGCCGGCGCCGCATGTTCTGGCCACAAACCTCCCGTCGCGGGTTGGCCGGGGCGGGTGAGGCTAGCGGGCGGGTCGATGTTATAATGTTTGGCATTCCAGGCTTTACCGCAGTAACCGAGGGAAACCGACATGAAGATCTGCCCGCGATGCCAGAAGACCTATTCTGACGACAACCTGAATTTTTGCCTTGAGGACGGGTCGGTGCTTAACCAATATGGCCCGGCCGACGTGGCGCAGCCGGCGATCGCCGTTAATCAGGCGAGGCCAACGCAGAGCGCGCCGCCTGTATCGGAGCCGCCGCAATGGAACGTTGGCGGCCAACAGCCTTACTCGATGCAGCCGCAGAAAAAGTCTTCGAAGGCGTGGATCTGGGTGCTGTTGATCCTCGGCGCCGTGATCCTGCTGTGCGGCGGCGGATTTGTCGGGCTGATCTTCTATGCGGCGCAGCAGGCCGACAAGACGCCGACCCCAAATATCGCGGCAAACCGACCCACCTCGAACCGGGGCTCGAACGCATCGAATTCGGCATCGACCACGGCCTCAACATCGGACCGCAAGGATGTCGAGACGGTCGATATCTCGACGTGGGTCAAGGAATTCTCGGTCTACGGCGTGACGGAATTTAAGGACGGCGAGTTCATAATGAGCTCGAAGAACAAGGGTTACTACTACGTGCTCGTCGCGCCCGACCGCTATACGACCGACGACGCGGACACGCGCGTCACGCTGCGAAATGTCGACGATGCGGCATCGAGTCTCGGTTACGGGCTGATCTTTCACAGCAACCCGCAGCCGCTGCAGCAGGATTACGCGCTGTTGATCGATACGAAACGAAAACGATATCGAGTAGTGCGGCACGAACCGCAAAAGGAAACCGCCATCGTCAATTGGACCGCTTCGCCCGCGATCAAACCGGGCGGTGCCGAGAATGTGCTCGAGGCACGCGATCTGCCCGACAAGATCGAGCTTTACATCAACGGTACGATGGTCACATCGATCAAGAACGTTTACGGATTTGCAGGCGGCGTGCCGGGCCTTTATTCCGGTGACGCGGCAAAGATAGCGTTCAAGGACCTCGAGATCAGGAAATAGCGCGCGGCTATATGAAGCAATGCCCCCGATGCAGGCAAACTTATAGCGACGACCAGTTGAATTTTTGTCTGGACGACGGCGAGCTGCTGACGGCTTTGGCCCAGGAGCCTCCGGGACGTCGTTACGCCGACGATTCTCCACCCACGGTCCTGCTCGACCAGTCTCGGGTAACGAATCCCAGCAACTGGCCGAATGCCGCCCAGCCCCCCGCACAATGGCAGCCTCAGGCGTTTCAGCCACAGCAATTCGCATCGCCTGCGTTTGTGCGTTCCCGAGACCAGACGATCCCGACCATATCGCTGATCTTGGGGATCTTGAGCCTCGCGGTCGCCTGCTGCTACGGCGGCATCTGGCTCGGCCTTCCCGCCGCCATCCTCGGGTTCATCGGAATGCGAAACGCTGACCGTAATCCCGAACGCTACACAGGCCGCGGTATGGCTATCGGCGGCATTGTGCTTGGGATTGTCAGCTTTCTTGTTTCGCTGGCGATCATCTTCGCCGCGATCATTGGGAACATCAGCTAGCGCCTTACGATGAGAGTGAGCCTCAACGTGATCGCCGGCCCGCAAACTGGACGGTCGTTCACATTCGATCAGCACGAGACGTTCATGATCGGCCGGAGCGAGGACGCCCATTTTTGCCTGCCGCACGATCGGTTCTTTTCTCGTCACCACTGCATACTCGAGATCGCCCCGCCGCAAGCCTTCATACGCGATCTTGGCTCGACGAACGGCACGTTCGTCAACGGAATGCGCGTCGAAACGGCTTACCTCAAGAACGGCGACCACATTCAGGGCGGCGAGACGATACTGGCGGTCGAAGTGACGACTGGACTCGAATCTCACAGCAACGAGGCCGAGCTTCACCTTAACAGTATTCCGTCGGTGGTTAGCATTCAGTGCCTTAACTGCGGCGTTCCGGCAACGGTCGAGGCGTCGCGTCCGGATGCCCGCCTGTCGTACGTCTGCGACGATTGCCGCGAAAAACTGAAAGAGAATCCCCAGCCGATCCCGAACTACCAGATGATCAGGGTGATCGGTCAGGGCGGAATGGGCAGCGTGATGCTCGGCCATTCTGAGAAGGACGGCGTTGCGGTCGCGATCAAGACGCTGCTGCCGGAGGTGGCAGTGAGCGAGCAATCGCTCAAGCGGTTCCTACGCGAGATCGAGGTCGCCTCCAAGCTGCAGCATCCGAATATCGTTCGCTATATCGAGCACGGACAGCATAACGGGATCGTGTATCTCGTTACGGAATTCGTTACGGGAATGGACGCGGCCCGGCTCGCCAAGCATCGCGGCGGCCGGCTGGACTTTCGCGAAACGGTGTCCATCATCGCACAGACGCTCGCCGCCCTCGATTTTGCGCACCAACTCGGCTTTGTTCACCGCGACATCAAAGAACAGAACATTCTCGTGACCGGCGATCACCCAAATTGGACCGCAAAACTCACGGATTTTGGTCTTTCGAAAAGCTTCAAGGAGACCGGCATGAGCGGTGTCACGATGGTCGGAGACGTAGCGGGTACGATCGCGTACATGCCGCCCGAGCAGGTCCGAGATTTTAAGGATGTCCAGCCGCCCTCGGACATCTACGCCGTTGGAATGACCGCGTATAGTTTGCTGACGGGCGCGCACGCGCTGGATATCTCACCGAAAGCGGGCATAGCTGAGACGGTAAAGGCGATATTCGAAAAGCCGATCGTCCCGATCCTAAGCCGCGTCGGCGGCGTGCCGCCAAATGTCGCGGCCGTGATCGAGACCGCCCTCGCAAAGAACGTTGAACAACGCTGGCGCACCGCCGGCGCGATGCGCGAGGCGTTGCTCAATGCCGCGAAATAAAATGGCGCAAACCGGCTTCGCCGTTATGGCTAGATAGTTTTCGTGACCTTTTTCAGGGAACGCGGCGCGTCCGGGTCCAGGCCTTTTGCTTCACTCAGAAGTGCCGCGAAGAGTTGTGCGGGGACGATGAAGGGGATCGGCGACAGGAACTCGTCGATCTCGTCGGGAAGCAGCAGGGAATTGGGCGACATGCTGGCCACCTCGGCGTCGTTCGTTATAGAAAGACAGTCGGCGTGAAGTTCATTGAGCCGGTGCAGCAGCTCGCGGCTTCCTTTCTGAGTAGCACCCGCCGGGCCAAACAGGACGACGGGGAACCGTCGCTCGACGACGGCGACCGGTCCGTGAAGAAAATCAGCCGAAGAGAACCGCTCAGCGACGACGTAGCAAGTCTCCATCAGTTTCAGAGCCAGCTCGTAGGCGTTGCCGTAATTCATCCCACGCCCAACGACCACGCAGTTTTCCATGAAGACGTATCGCTGCGCAAGTTCTTCGACCTCCGCTCGCAATTCGAGCGCCCGTGATGTGAACTCCGGTATACGCTCCACTGCGACCGCGCGGCCTCGCGCGAGTTCGTTCGCCAGCAGATAGAAGTGAAGCATCTGTCCGGTGTACGTTTTGGTCGCCGCAACCGAGCGTTCGGGCCCGGCGTGAATGAGCATCGTCTCGTCGGCGAGCGCAGCCATCGGCGAGTCGGCGTCGTTTGTTATGGCCAGGGTGTGAGCTCCGGACGCTTTCGCATGCTCGAGAACTATGTTGATGTCTGAACCGGCGCCGGACTGTGAGACTCCGATAGCGAGCGCCCGGCGAAGATCGAGCTTGGCGTCGTAAAGCGTATAGACCGACGGCGCCGAGAGCGACACCGGTATCCCGGTCATCACTTCGAGAAGGTAGCGGCCGAAAAGCGCGGCGTTGTCCGAACTGCCGCGGGCAACGAGCAGGATCAGGTCAATGTCGCGGCCGCGAAGGTATTCGCCCAGCCGGGCATAGTGCGCGCGTTCCTCGCGAAGGGTCCGTTCAAGGACCTCCGGCTGTTCCGCGATCTCCTGGAGCATCAGTGACATATCAAGGAAGTATCATTACGACGGCTTCGCCTTTGAGCGTAACCTCGCCCGTTTGGTTGGTGCAGATCGTATCGAGCGTGACGATCCCTTTATCCTCGCGAATGTGACGGACCGTCGCCGTGGTCGTTATTGTGTCGCCGATGAATGCCGGTGCCGTGAAACGCATCGTCTGCGAAAGGTAGATGATCTTCCTCTGCTGAAACTCGTAGCCGAGCACCGCCGAGATGAACGCGCCGCTCAGCATTCCGTGTGCGATCCGCCGGCCAAACCGCGTCTTCGCGGCAAACTCTTCGTCAAGATGGATCGGATTATGATCGCCCGAAAGCTCGGCGAACGCTCGGATCAACTCATCGGTGATCTCGCGGTCTATTGAGAAACTATCGCCCGGTTTTAGTTCCACGTTCATTCTTCTTCGCTCCGAGCCGCGGCATCCTTGCGCATATGATGGAGCACCGAATTGATCGCCCCACCGATAAGGAGAGCGACGGCTGTCAGATAAAGCCATAACATCATGATCATAACGGCCGCAAGCGAGCCATAGGCTTTATTGTAGGTGTTGAAGTATCCAAGATAGACGCGAAAACCCGTCGTCAACATGATCCACAGGATGATGGCGACGATCGAACCCGGCGTTATCCAGATCCAGCGCGAAGGCTTTAGATCCGGCAGCAGGTTATACATTATTTCGCACACCAGGAGCATAACTAGCAATATCGCCAGCCATTGCACACCTACCAGCAGCCATGGCGAGGTGCTCGTAAATCCCATATTCCACAATAAGATGCCGACGATCTGCCATCCATAGAAAACAGCCGTCAACAAGCCTGCTACGAGCAACGCCACGACCAACGTCAGGACGAGAGACTGGACCTTGGTCCGCCAGATCGAACGCGTTTCGCGGACCTGATAGACCGCATTCAGCGCCGTGCGAACCGCGTCGACGCCGGCCGATGCCGACCAGACGGTGACGACGATCCCGAGCGTCAACTTACCGCTCGTACTGCTCGCGACGATCTCGTCCACCGTTTTTTTGACAAGGTCGAAAACGGTCATCGGCATCACTTGCTGGAGATATCGGTAGAGTTCGGCACGAAGGTTGTCGGACGATTCAAGCACAAGTCCGAAGAGGCTTACGAGAAAGTAAAGAAGAGGGAAGAGCGCGAAGGAGAAATAGAAGCCGATCTGCGCCGCGCGGCTTAGAACGTCCGCCTCAAAGACAAGATGGTAGAGACGCACAAAGAACATTTTCCAGACAAAAGTGATCGGCCGCGTCATTTGTTCTCCGCTCCCGTGAAGACGCGCGGTACACGGCGCGAGATGCCGCAAGTGACCTCGTAGCTGATCGTGCCGAGATGTGCGGCGAGGTCGGCCGCTTTGACGTCGGCTCCGCTTTCGCCACCGATCAGAAATATGTCGTCACCGACCGCGACACCCGTGACGTCGGTTACATCGAACAGCGTCCAGTCCATCGAGACACGGCCGACGACAGGAACCATTTGGCCTTTTACCGAAGCGCGCGCCCGGTTCGATAGGCCGCGTCGATAGCCGTCGGCGTATCCGATCGGGACCGCCGCGATTATCGAGTCGCGGTCCGTTGTGTACGTTCGGCCGTACCCGAGCGTTTCACCCGTCGGAACCGCCTTTAGGGACGCGATCTTCGAACGCAGCGAGAGCACCGGACGAAGGTCGGGACGATCGACGCCATCGGGCAAAATATCGTCGAGCAGCCCGTAAAGAGCTCCGCCAAGGCGGACAAGGTTCGGTCGGCAGTCGGGATGACGTATCGCACCCGGCGAGTTGGCGAGACCTACTACTTCCGGATCTATTCCTGCCTCGCGAAAGACGCCGAGCACCTTCGCAAACCGGTCCATCTGGAGCCTGGTGAAACTGTCCTCCGCCGGATCGTCCGCCGAAGCAAAGTGCGTCATCAATCCGGTTATCTGTAGGTTGTTCGTCGAGCGACAGGCCCAGGCGAACCGCTCGGCATCGTTCCAGTCAAAACCCAGCCGGTGCATTCCCGAATCGACCTTTACATGGACGTCGACGGTCTTTCCTTTTTCCGCCGCCACCTTCGCCAGTTCTTCGATCGCTTCAGCGCTGGTGACCACAGGCGCAAGATCTTGTTCGATAAGCAGACTTTCCTGTCCGGGCCAGAACGAACCCATACACAGGATCCGGGCGTTTATACCGGCTCGCCGAAGTTCGACGCCTTCCTCTGGCAAAGCGACGCCGAGCCAGTCGATGCCCTCCGATTCGAGCCGTCGCGAACATTCGACCGCCCCGTGACCGTAAGCATCCGCTTTGACGACGGCGAGGAATTTCTGCTCGTTACCGATGTAGTGTTTGGCGGAGCGAAAATTGGCCGCAAGCGTGTCCAGATCAATGCAGCTAACGGTGGGGCGAACGGTTGGACTCGAAGTCATCGAGATTAAGGTATTAATCGAATAAAAGTCGGCAAGTGATGGTTAACAGCACGTTTATAGAATACCTCAAGTAATTGTTCAACTAAATTAGAGTGGGATATTGCCGTGTTTTCTCGGAGGATTCTTGTCACGTTTGTTTTGAAGCAGCGACAGGCCACGGATCAACTTTGGCCGGGTAAGCCTGGGCTCGATCACCTCGTCGATGAAGCCGCGTTCGGCGGCGACATAGGGGTTGGCGAACTTGTCGGAGAACTCGTTCACGATCCGCTGTCGATTCTCCTCCGGATTCGTCGTGTCCGCCAACTCCTTCTTGTACAAGATGCCCACCGCTCCCTCGGCACCCATAACCGCGATCTCGGCTGTCGGATAGGCAAAGTTAAGGTCCGAACGGATGTGCTTCGAAGACATAACGCAATAGGCTCCGCCATAGGCCTTGCGTGTAATTACCGTGATCTTTGGCACAGTCGCTTCGGCAAAGGCATAAAGCAGCTTTGCCCCGTGCCGTATGATGCCGGAGTGTTCCTGGTCGACGCCGGGGAGAAAGCCCGGCACGTCTTCAAACGTAACAAGCGGGATGTTAAAGCAATCGCAGAACCGGACGAAGCGGGCCGCCTTGACCGAGGCGTTAATGTCGAGCACACCTGCGAGAAATGCCGGCTGGTTGGCCACGATCCCGACTGAATAGCCGCCAAGCCGCGCAAAACCGATGACGATGTTCTGCGCAAAGTGCTCGTGGACCTCAAAGAAATATCCATCATCGACCACTCGATGAATGATGTCGCGAATATCGTAAGGCTGGTTCGAAGCTTCGGGAACCGCGGTGTTGAGCGCGTCATCCATTCGATCGGCCGGATCTTCGGTCGGGACGAAGGGCGGATCGTCGAGGTTGTTGGAGGGAACGAACGAGAGCAACTCACGCGTCAGCCGAAGCGCATGTTCGTCGGAATCCGCCGCGAAGTGCGCGACGCCCGACTTTGCATTGTGCGTCATCGCACCGCCGAGTTCATCCTTTGTCACGTCTTCGTGCGTGACGGTCTTTATGACATCCGGCCCGGTGATGAACATGTACGACGTGTCCTTCACCATCACGTTGAAATCCGTGATCGCCGGCGAATACACGGCGCCGCCCGCGCACGGGCCGAGGATACAGCTGATCTGAGGGATCACGCCGCTTGCGAGGGTGTTGCGAAGAAAGATGTCGGCATATCCGCCCAGGCTGACAACACCCTCCTGTATTCGCGCGCCGCCCGAATCGTTCAGTCCGATCACCGGAGCGCCTGTCTTCATCGCGAGGTCCATCACCTTGCAGATCTTCTCAGCGTGCGTTTCGGACAGCGAACCGCCGAAGACTGTAAAATCCTGGGCGAAAACAAAGACCTCGCG
>CAZSOE010000081.1:0-8167 GCA_964608335.1 uncultured Chloracidobacterium sp. | reverse complement strand
CGGCGAGCCGAATTTTTTGTCGATAACGACGTTGCGGCCCTTAGGGCCAAGCGTCACTTTCACCGCATCAGCCAACTGGTTGACACCACGCAGGATAGCGGCGCGTGAATCTTCTCCGTGAATAACTTGTTTTGCCATATCTTAAATTTCTCCTTCCTCGAAATTTGGTCTTAGGCCTTGGGTCTTTGGTCTTTGCAAAGACCGAAAGCCGAAGGCCGAAGACCGCCGCTACGCGGCCGCTCCTGCCCTGCTGATGATGCCGAGGATCTCGTCCTCGCGCATGATGATGTATTCCTCGCCGTCGAGCTTGATCTCTGATCCGGAGTACTTGCCAAAAAGAACGCGGTCGCCCTTTTTGACGTCAAGCTCCTGACGGGTGCCGTCCTCCTTGTACTTGCCCGCACCGGCGGCGATGTCCTCGCCTTCCTGCGGCTTTTCCTGGGCAGTGTCCGGGATGAAAAGCCCGCCCGCCGTCTTCTCAGTGCTGTCCTCGATCCGCTTGATGATGACGCGGTCGTGGAGCGGTGTGATGTTTGTTGCCATAGTAGTCTGCTCCTTTTATTAAGAGTTTGTGTAAAATAGCTCGTGCGCCTTCTACGGTGGAAAACCGGGAATTTTAGCACTTGGTCTGCAAGAGTGCTAGTATAGGGAACCCGATCAGGGTTGTCAATAGTGAAACAGAAGATTTAGAAAAGTTGATAATGGTGTTATCAAGTTTGCGAGATGCGGATAGACCCGGACACCAAGCGAAAGCAGGCTGAGAGAATTCGCCGAGCGTTAACAAAAGAGCTTTTTCACCTTGGTTTTAAACGATTTCGAAGAAGTAACTGGATTCGAGAAAGGGAGCACATTATTCAGCGAATACACCTACATGTATTTACCTTTGATACGAGTTTTCGCGTCCATCTTTCAGTTCATGTCAAGGATTCCGACGATCAGGACCAATTAAATGGCCTCAGTTCTTTCGACGGATGGTATCGACATCACAAGAACCAAGTTACGAAGCCTAGGAAATATGTTTTCCATTTCAATCGCATGGCCAACTCTGTCGACCACTGCGTCTCTGAGCTTTTTGCGTACTGCCGGGACGTAGCCGAACCGTGGTTTGATGAACACAATAATCTTGATCATCTCCTGAACGATTCAGATTCGCCGCTCAGCGAGGATGCAAAAGGTACGCTTCGGAACCGTCTCGGTGTTTGATATGCACGTTTCTGAACTAAACATCTACCCGATCAAATCGATGAAGGGCATAAGCCTGAGGTCGGCGGTCGTTGAGCGACGCGGGCTGGAATTTGACCGGCGATGGGTGCTAGTCGATGCCGACGGTAACTTTCTGACACAGCGCGAGTTACCGAAAATGGCGACTGTCAAGGTATCGCTTTGGGGTGACAGCCTGGACGTTTCGGCCAACGGCTCGGGTACGCTCCGGATCGAGCCGTTGTTCGACGGGCCACGCCTCGCTACGGCGGTCTGGGACAGAGTGGGCGACGCCATCCCTTATGACGTCGAGACGAACGAGTGGTTCAGCGACGTGCTGGGGACCGAAGTCGAGCTTCGTTATATGGCGGACGACGCCGGGCGGCCGGTGAAAGCGGTAAACTCGGAGGCGAGCGATAAGACCGGGTTTGCTGATGCTTATCCTTTGTTATTGGCAAATGAGGCATCGATGGCGGACCTGAACGCGCGAATCGCTGAGGGGCGTGCAGGCGAGACGCCTGCGCTCCCGGCGTTACCCCTAAATCGGTTTCGGCCAAATCTCGTTGTTAGTGGCGCGGAGGCGTGGGCGGAGGATGGATGGAGCAGGATCCGGGTTGGTGAGGCGGTCTTCCGGGTGGTAAAGCCGAGTGATCGGTGTGTTGTGACGACGATCGATCAGGCGAAGGGCGAATCGGGCGGTAAGGAGCCGTTAAAGACTTTGGCTACATTTCGGATGGCGAAGAATGTATTTCCAGACCAATTCGACGCGTTTGGTTTGCCGGCGAACTCCGTGCTCTTCGGGGAGAATACGATCCCCGACACACCCGGCGCTACGGTCAGGGTCGGCGACGAGGTCGAAGTCCTCGAAACGCGCTAATCCAAATCCAGTTCCTCATCGGTAATGATCCGGTACGCTTCCAGATAGCGGGCTGAGGTCGCTTCGACGATCTCGGGCGGCAGCGGCGGGGCCGGCGGTTTCTTGTCCCAGTCGAGTGTTTCGAGGTATTCACGGACAAATTGCTTGTCGAATGAAGGCTGTGCGTGGCCGGGCTCGTAACTCGCCGCATCCCAGAATCGCGAAGAATCCGGGGTCAGCACCTCATCAACGAGCAGCACGTTGCCCTCGCCGTCAACGCCGAATTCGAGTTTCGTATCGGCGATGATGATGCCGCGCTCGCGAGCGTATTCGGCTGCGGTCTTGTAGATCTTGAGCGCCGTCGATTTTAGCGTCGCGGCCGTCTCGGCGCCGACGATCTCTTTGAACTCGAGGCCGGTTATGTTCTCGTCGTGGCCGCTTGTCGCTTTGGTCGAGGGGGTGAAGATCGGCTCGAGCAGCCGGTCGCACTGGACCAGCCCCCGCGGCAGATCGTGGCCGCTGACCTTGCCGGTCTCCTGATAGTCCTTCCAACCGGAACCTTCCAGATAACCGCGAACTACACATTCGACCGGAAAGACCTTTGCTCGAACTGCCAATGTCGACCGGCCGCGAAGCTCGCCGATCGCCCCTACGGCCTCGGGCATGTCATCGGTGTCGACCGAGATCAAGTGATTGTCGACAATGTCAACGAGGCGTTCGAACCAGAACGCCGAGAGCTGCGTCAGGACGCGGCCTTTATGCGGGATGAGGGTCGGCAGGATGCAATCGAAGGCCGAAATGCGGTCCGTCGCGACGAGCAGCACACGCTCGTCGTCGACCTCGTAAACATCGCGTTCCTTGCCCCTGTGCAGGAGTTTGAGGCCCGGTATCTCGGCCTCGGAGATAGTTGCGGTTTCCCCCATGGTCAAAGGTTCAACTCTATTACGAACACCCTGGCCTTTCAAATCGCAGGTGCGCCCAATGAAATCTGGAATTCCCGGATTGTTGAAACTATACTAACGCGGTTGAAATTTGTGATGACAGATGGTCACGGATTATCTATAATTGAATTGGCGGTCCCCCCTTTGGCTCCCATACCGTCCTGCCCGCTTCCGTAAATCATCGTCATCTCGCGGCATTTCTTAGTTGAATGACACCACGTTTTTTATCTATAGCGCGTTCGGTCCTGCCGGTTTTGGTGCTCACGGTGGGCACGCTGAGCGCCGGCGCCCAGGACCATCTCGCCGCCGAGCGCCGCATCGTCGAAACGTCGGGCGACAGTTGGTGGCTGACGATCTTTTTTGTCGCGGTCGCACTGCTCTTTTTCGGATCGGCCGTCTTTCTATGGAACCGGTCGAAGAGAGGCCTTGCGAGGCGAACCGAAGACACCGCGGACCGGTATTCAAATTACTATTCCCAGACCCACCAGAGCTACGAGCTGGACAACGTCGATGCCGAGATGGAACTCGAGTGGCTGCGCAAGGCGAAGAAAACCACCAAACCCGCGAAGTCAGGCGCCCGCAAAGAGAAACCGTCCCGACGGACCGACGAGCGGGAAGAGTTGAATCTCGACGCCAGGATGTTTCAGGAGAAGATGCGCCGGCTGCAGTACGTGCAGCTTCCGATCAATTCCTTCAGCCAGTTGGCTCCCGCAAAAGGATACGCACCGCTTCCGACTGCGAACGACGCAGCTCTGCTGAGCGCGATCGAGCAGGCGAACGAAGAATTTGAAGAGGACGAGGCAGTACGCGAACTCGCGCTTAAGGTGCTCGCGATGTTCAGAACGACCAACTCGGTCGAGGCGCTCGCGCAGATCGCGCTCTACGACCTGTCGTCGAATCTACGGTCGAAGGCCGTAACGACCCTGACCGAATTCGACCACGAATCCGTCTTCGAGACGATCCTGCTCGCATGTGCCGACCCGACCCGCGAGGTCCGTGCCGCGGCCGCACGCGGGCTTTTCCGGCTTAGCTTTGACCGCGCTCACGCGTGGAAGCGCCTGCTCGAATCGGACGACGCGTTCCGGATGACCCACGCGGCGCGAGCGGCGATCGAGGCCGGGATAGTCACGAAATCGCTCGACCGGCTCATCCATGAGGACGTAAAGGTGGCGTACGAGGCGTTCGCGCTCACGTCGCTCCTGATCAGGGCCGGTGAGACGCGCGAGATCTTCGAAGCTGTCCGCGAACACAAGGACGAGCGTGTGAAGTTCGCCCTTCTTCATGTGATAAAAGTGCACAAAGACGACCGGATGCTCGGTGAGCTCGTCCGGCTGCAGCGCGAGGTGTCGCTGCCGGCCGAAGTCGCCGAACGAATGCGGGAAACAGTGAAAAGTTTTGAGGCCGTAACGGCCAACGCGGCGTGGACGAAATAACCGAAAAAACGGGCTGTGAAAGAGCAGAGGTCGGAGAGCCGGCCCCCAACTTCACCTTGCGCGACGAAGACGGCCGCGAGTGGCGGCTCTCTGATCAACGCGGCAACGTCACGGTTTTGCTCTTCTATCCGCAGGACGAAACGCTTGTTTGCACGCGCCAGCTTTGTTCGGTACGCGATAATTGGGCCAGCTACCTGGCGACGCGGGCGACGATAGTCGGGATATCGCCGGGCAGTTCCGCGCAGCATCGTGCGTTCTCACTGAGCCATCGCCTGCCGATCTCGCTCCTCGCCGATCCCGAACGAAGCGTAACGGCGATGTTCTCGCATCACCGATTCCTCCCGTTGAGCTTCTTGCGGGCCGTCGTCGTGATCGACGCGAGCGGCATCATTCGCAATCGCCACGTAATGCTGCGGGCCGTCCGTCCGGCAGATGACAAGCTGATTACGGATATCTACGCCGCACGCGGCGATGCATTTTCCGAAGAATATCGTCGACTAACCGACCGCCTCGCCGGCATCGCCTGAGCGCTTGCCTTGCGACCCGAACGGGCATAGAATCCGCGTATTCGCTATGAATATACGGAAAATTATCATTGCGGCGGCGTGGGTCGCTGCTTTTGGCGCGTGCGTTGAGGCCGCGGCCCAGACCCGCATTCGTTTTGCCACGGGGCGAACGTCGGCGACGGTCGCCGGCAGCGTCGTCCGATACGGCGCGCGTTCGTACGTTCTGACCGCGAGATACGGACAGTTCCTCTCGGCCAACATCAGCTCGAGCAGCGACTGCATAACCTTCGATAATCGAGCGACAAGCACGAGCTACGTTACGCGCGCGGGCAACAACTATCTTCGCCTGCGAAACGGCTGTGGGCGGACGGTGAATTTCACGCTCACGGTGTCAATAAACTACGGCAGCGATTAGTCTGGCGCCCGGACGATAGCAACTTTTCCCGGTTCGGACGCGTGATACAATCTTTGTGGTCTCAACTCGGAGGTATTGAGAATGAGAAACGCGTGTGTATTTAACCTCTGTTTGATCTGCCTGGCCTGCGCAACGATTTCCGCTCAGCCGACCCAGCCCGTTAAACCTATGCCGCCAACCGCCGCGGGTTCGCCTGCATGCCCTCGGGTCGAGATGCAGGGTCCCGGTGGACGGATCATCCGCGACGGGCAGACCGTCGTTTTTTCGGCGAGCATTTCCGGAGGAAACGACGCTAACGCCGCACCAACGATCGTCTGGTCCGTTTCGTCAGGAATGATCAAGGCCGGACAGGGCACGAACCGAATTGAGGTAGACACTACCGGTGCGGGAGCCGATCGGCAGATCGTCGCCGAGCTGTGGGTCGGGGGCTATGCGGCCGATTGTTCCGTCCAGGGAACTGCGACGGCACGTGTCGTCGGGCCGGCGACAAAGGCCGACGAGTTCGGCGATCTTGCAGCCGAGGCCGAGATCGGCCGGCTCGAGAATATTGCGTCCGCCGTGCCCGAAGGTGACAACCTTTATGTTATCGCTTATGCGGGCCGGACGAGCGCGCGCAATCATGCGTCGACGTCACTGCGCCGTATCAAAGAACAACTCGTAAAGAGCGGCCTTTCGACACAGCGAGTTATGACGGTCGACGGAGGTTTTCGCGAGCAGGCAGCTTTCGAACTCTGGATCGTGCCCGTCGGGGCCGAAACCCCGCGTCCGTCCCCGACCGTCGATCGAAAGGAGATCGTTTATCCCCCGACGCCGCGGGCGACACCGGTCAGGAAGCCATAATGCAGAAGCTCGAGGCAACTCCTTCTACTACGCCGCTAAATAACCGCACACATCCGGGATCGACGTGTTCCCGCCGCAGAATACCAGCACGACGTGGCTGTCGGGCGTGAAGTTCCCGCGCAATCGTTCGGCCGCCGCGAGCGTGCATGACGACGCGGGTTCCGTAATGACCTTTAGCCGCTCGGCGATAAAGAGCAGCGCTTCGACCGCCTCGGCATCGGTGACGACCGTGACCGATTCCATATTGCTCTGGACGAGATCGAGCGTGCGCTCGGTTACGTAGGGAGCGCCGAGTGTCTTCGCGATCGATGTTATTGCCGGCAGGGTGACCGGTTTACCGGCGGCGATCGCCTGTGCCATCGCGTCGGCGCCGACGGTCTCGACGCCCCATGCCAGAGCTTCGGGCTTTAACGACTTGACCGCGACCGCAACTCCCGACGCAAGCCCGCCGCCGCCAATGCTCGCGACGACATCGGTGACCTGCGGACAATCCTGAATTATCTCGAGCCCGACAGTTCCCTGCCCTGCGATCACCATCGGATCATCGAAAGGATGTACGAAAACACGTCCGGCCGCTTCGTATTCTTTGACCTTGTCGAAGGCGGCTGCGATCGTCGGCTGCAGGTCGAGCGTCGCTCCGTAACCGCGCGTCGCGTCGAGGTAGTTCTTCGGCGTATTTTCGGGCATCGAAATGACCGCGTCGATACCGAGGACGCTCGATACGTACGCCACTGCCTGCGCGTGATTGCCGCCGCTAACCGCAACCACGCCGTGCGAGCGTTCTTCTTCGCTCAATTGCAACAGCTTGTTGAATGAGCCGCGTGGTTTGAACGAACCGGTCTTTTGAAACAGCTCGTACTTGACATAAACGCTGGTACCGAGCCGCTCGCTCAGGCTCTTGCTGTATTCGAGCGGCGTTCGTTTGACGTACGGCCTGATCCGCTCGGCGGCCTCGCGTATCGTTTGGATGTCCATATTTTGCCTCAATGATACCACGCACGGCGGCTGCAGCATTTTCCGGACGGCACCGCTGCCGCGCCGGTTCATCTAAATAGTTCTGGTCATGAAGGAGGTTATATGGCGGATGAAAACAAATGTTCGCACGACGGCTGCACCTGCGCCGTCGCGGGCGACGCGAAGTATTGCAGCGATCACTGCCGCGACGCGGTAGATCAGGACATTATCGAGATAGCTTGCGATTGCGGCCACGCGGGCTGTAAATAGGCGCCTTGGGAAGAGCCCGGATGCGGGCTTTTTTCATGGCTTGTCAGGTGGCATACAAACCCGAGACTCCGCCGGGCCTAGAATTGCGCCGTAGATCAACCCGGAGGGATTATATGGAAGGTGAAGGCGAACGAACTGCCAGCAGCGCGATATGGGCTGTGGCACTGATCATTATCGTGGGTCTCGTGATGGGAGCGCTCTACTACGGCGGCGTTCTGAGCGGAAAGCCCAAAAAGGAAGTGATAGATGTAAACGTGTCGGTCCCGGCGCGTTAGCAGCGCTCGGATCCGACTTCGGTTGAAGAGGGCCTGACGGGTGCGTCAGGCCCTCTCAGTTGTCCCACACAAAACAGATCAGGCCGCGCTCCCGCCTTTTCCAAAGATCAGGCGGACGATGAACAGAAGGAGCAACGCTCCCAGGATCGACATGATCCAGCCGGCCGTGTAGCTTGAGCCGGCCCAAAGCGAACGGGCGATGAACCCGCCGACAGCGGCACCGCCCACGCCGAGAATGGCCGTCAGAAGCCAGCCAAGTGCGCCTTCAGGAAAGGCTTCCTTTCCGGGCATCAGAAACCGCGCGATAACGCCGACGATCAAGCCGACGACGAGTTGCCAAATGATATCCATCATAGTGTGCTCCTTTCGGTATCGGTCCCGAGCTAAGTTAAACGGATTACTTACCTTTTACTATAGCCAATACGAAACCGCAAGGACCTCGGTTCCACGCCGGGCCCCAAGCGTGGGGAGCTCGAT
>CAZSOE010000080.1:0-8189 GCA_964608335.1 uncultured Chloracidobacterium sp. | reverse complement strand
GCGGCCGATCTGGCTGTCGAGCGAGGCGTGGCTTGGCTGGCTGATAATTCTCGGCTCGATACCGATCGGCGTCGTCGGCCTGCTTTTCAAGGACTTTATCGAAGGTCCGGGAACCAAGAACCTCTGGATCATCTCGACGATGCTCATCGTTATCGCGGTTTTGCTGATCTTTGCCGAACGCGTCTGCAGCCAGCGAAAGGACATGCGGCATTTAGGCCTGACGGACGCGATCGTCGTCGGCTTCTGCCAGGTACTAAGCCTTATGCCGGGTGCCAGCCGCTCGGGATCGACGATCATGGGAGGGCTCCTCGCGGGCGAAAAGCGAGAGACCGCGGCTCGGTTTTCGTTCCTGCTCTCAATTCCGGCGATCAGTGCGAGCGGCCTGCTCGAACTGCGCGAGGCGGTCAATATTCTTCCCGGTGACGCCTTGATGCCGCTCGTTGTGGCGACGGTCGTTGCCGCGATATTCGGTTACCTCTCGATCTGGTTTCTGCTGGCCTTCCTGCGGCGTCGGTCCACCGCGATCTTTATCGTCTACCGCATCGTGCTGGGCTCCGTGCTACTCGTGCTTCTGTGGCAGGGCTTGCTCGATCCCGTGGTCCAATAGTGGCCGGCCACTGATCAGGCGGTGCAACGAGTATTGATCCTGTTCAGTGTCATTCACGTAATTCGAGGCTAGAATCTCCTTGTGCGGAAACGCTGGACAATAAGGAAGCACGACCGTGCTGCCGTGCATCGACTGGCGTCTGAGCTGAATGTCAAGCCATTGACCGCGGCGCTCTTGATCGCGCGCGGGCATGATACGGCGGATAAAGCGCTCACGTTTCTCAACCCGTCTCCCGAACACCTTCATGAACCAAATCTCCTCAAGGGAATGCACGAGGCAGTCGCGCGGATCAAAGAGGCTGTCAATGCAAAGGAAAAGATCCTGATCTGGGGCGATTACGACGTTGACGGCACAACGGGCACCGTCCTGCTGCGCAAGATGTTCCGGCTGTTGGGGGTCGAGACGGAGTTTCACGTCCCCAATCGTTTCACCGAGGGTTACGGTCTAAATATCCCGGCATTGGAGGAAGCAAAGAATCGCGGCTGTTCGCTCGTTATCACGGTGGACTGCGGTATCCGAAGTTTTGACGCTCTCGAATGGGCGGCCGAACACGGCCTGGACGTAATAGTGACCGACCACCATCTTTCGGACGAAGTTCGCGGAAACCCGCCGGCCGTTGCGGTGATCGATCCGAATCAGCCGGGCTGCCCATACCCCGACAAGAACCTCGCCGGTGTCGGAGTCGCGTTCAAATTGGAGCACGCACTGCTCCGAGAGTACAAACTGGAAAGCGAGGTACCGCAATTCCTCAAGATAGCCGCGATCGGCACCGTGGCCGACGTGATGAAGTTAACGGGCGAGAACCGCGCGATCGTCGCCCTCGGGCTGCTCGATCTCGCAAAGACCGATAATTTTGGCCTGCGTGCCCTGATGGATGTCGCCGACTGCCGCTCAGAAATGACGAGCTACCACATCGGATACCGCATCGGGCCGAGAATAAATGCTGCGGGAAGGATGGACGTTGCACGCCACGTCATCGAACTGCTCGAGGCAGATGACGCCCCCTCCGCCCGAAGCCTTGCGATACTCCTCGA
This sequence comes from uncultured Chloracidobacterium sp., assembly GCA_964608335.1. GTDB lineage: Bacteria > Acidobacteriota > Blastocatellia > Pyrinomonadales > Pyrinomonadaceae > OLB17. Next base: position 6,548 of record CAZSOE010000080.1, on the reverse strand, counting down.
CAGCCGCAACCGGGAGCGCCAGCATATGCAGCAGCGGATCACGCAATTGGCCCTCGCTGAAACCGAGACGCACGACGGGCGGCATTTTATCGTCGTTGCGGGCGAGGCGTGGCATCGCGGCGTCGTCGGTCTTGCAGCGTCCCGCATCGCCGAGCGGCTCTACCGCCCGACGATCGTCCTATCGATCGAGAACGGCCTCGCGCACGGAAGTGCGAGGAGTATCGCCGATTTTCATGTGTTGTCGGCGCTCGAATCCTGCCCGGACCTGTTCGAACAGTTTGGCGGTCATGCTGCGGCCGCGGGAATGACGATACGGGCTGACCGGATACCAGAGCTCCGATCTCGCCTGAACGAACACGCAGCGAGCGTCTTCGGTAACGAGGAACTCATGCCCGAACTAGTCATTGACGCCGTAGTGACGCCCGACACGCTTGGGCTCGACCTGGTCGATGAGCTCGCCGCTCTGGAACCGTACGGAGCCGGCAACCCAAAACCGGTCTTCGTTACGACCGGCCTTATCCTTAATGCAGAACCGTTCGTGATGAAGGACAAGCATCTAAAATTCTGGCTCGAGAGCGGTGACAAGATGTTCGAGGCCGTTTGGTGGAACGGCATTGAACTTTCGACTGGGCAAACGCTCAGGCGCGGTTCTCGCATCGAACTAGCTTATGTCCCTGAGGCCAACGAGTGGCAGGGAAACAGGCGGCTGCAGCTTGTCGTCGAAGACCTTAGGGCCGATAATTGACTTGGAGTGCCTGAAGTAACCCATCCCCGAGCCGACCAACTTAAGTTTCGCGCCGCGATCCCGCGGTTAGTGCGATATGCCGCACTGGCGGGACTGGCCGTGACCTTGCTCGTGGTCGTCGTCGCATTCTATCGCGAGAGAACGCGATCGGCCTTCAAGCTGAAGAGCGAGCACACACAGCTTTCGACGGAGCTCGTTGCCGAGGTGGCCGGCTACGAGCGACTCGAATCAGAGAACGGGGTTTCCAAATACTACGTCAAGGCAGATCTCGCAAGAACATTCTCAGATCAGCATCAGGAATTCGAGAATGTATATATCGAGGTGTTCGATGCGGCGGATGGGGCAAGCGACAAGATGAAGGCGGACTCGGGCCTTTACGTCCCGGAGCCAGACAAGAACTTCACTGCCTATCTAAAAGGCAACGTCAACATCGAGACCGGCGACGCACTAAAGGTCAGGACATCAAGCGTCGTTTACACACGCCGCGACGAAACCGGTCAGGCGGATGACATTGTTGAATTCGAACGCGGTCAAACGCGGGGCCGTTCGATCGGCGCTCTCTTGAAAATGGCTGAGAGGCGGATCGAACTTTTGAGGGACGTTGATATCGAGACGTTCGACTCGGCCGACTTGCTTTCGGCAGGCCTTCGATATGCTCGACTAAAGGCTGGAACGGCGACCCTCGATCAATCGGCGGAGCGGATCGATCTCGGCCAAACGATCGCGATCGATCTGAATGGGGTAGAAGGCCAGTCGACAGCGATCACTGCCGTAAGGGCAAGCGTCTTCTTCAAAACCCCGCCGGGTGGTGCGGAGCAACTCGAGACAATTGAACTCTCAGAAAACGTACATATCGTCGGCGTTAAGCCGGGTCAACAGCCAACAACCGTCGATGCGGGCTTCGCCTCGTATGAAAGAGCCGACGACCGCTTCGAACTGAGAAACGGTTTGGCGATCGTTACGGATGGCAGCGGCACCCGCACAGAAATAAAGGGACACGAGGGCGTTTTCGAGCGGCCCGCCGGAAAGGTGGCCGTCATCGGCGCGGCCCAGGTCGCGCAGGGCGCCGACCTGCTTCGCGCCGACCAGTTGAACGCCGAGCTTTATCCCGATGGCAAGGCCAAGAGCGCGGTTGGCCGAGGTTCGGCATCCCTGCGGCAAACCGGGCCTGAACGCACGACCGTGGTTTCGGCGCCTGAACTCAATGCGTTCTTCTTGCCAAGCGGCGAGATACGGAATGCGAACGCGATCGGGGAAAGTACCGGCGAGTTGGTGCCGCAGGACCAGTCGTCGTATTCCACTGTTATGATCCGCGCCGCGCGCGGAATAGGCATCGGCTTCAAAGGTGCGGGCCTGGTTGATGCAATGCGCACAGACGGCAGGACAACGATCCAACTCAACGTCCTCAATACAAGCCCGGACTCTGCGAACAAGCGGGTCACGGCGGATGTAGTGAAAACGATATTCGCCGCGAACGGCAGGGATATTGCGCATGCTGAGGCGGTCGGCAACGCTGAGATGTATGTCGAACCGCTCAACGCCGGGCCGAAGAACTATAAGACGACTATCAACGCCCCGCGGTTCGACTGCGAATTTTTCCCCACAGGCAATAATGCGCGAGTTTGTGTTGCGGCACGTAAAGGAAAAACGACCAGGGTACCGACCGTCCCGGCCGAACGCCGAGGCACGCAAACGGTGACGGCCGATGTATTCACAGTTAATTTCCACCAACAGACGAGTGACGTGGAAATGTTTCGAGCTGAGGGCGGCGCGAAATTCTCGGAGCGCGATCGCAGCGCGATCGCACAACAGATGGCCTTCACACCAGCTGATGGTATAGTGCGCCTCCGCGGGGGCGAACCCACGGCGTGGGACTCGCGGGGCCGGACGCGTGCCCGCGAGATCGACCTCGATACGCAGAATGATCGGTCCTATCTTCGAGGGTCGGTGAGCACGACGTACTACAGCCGAAAACAGGTGAGCGACGCCGTGCCCTTTGGTTCGTCCGAACGGCCGGTCTTTATTACCGCGGACACGGCCGAATTCGACCATGGGGCCGAGAGCGCGGTGTTTTCACGAAATGCCCGCGGCTGGCAGGACAACAATTACGTTCGCGCCGAGCGGATCTTGCTCGATCAGAAAGCCGGACGGATGCTCGCCGAGGGATCGGTGCAGAGCCTGTTGTACAACGCCAGACTGAAGCAGAAGGCCCGCGAATCGACAGTTCCCGTGTACGCCTCGGCCGGTTCGCTCGCCTTCGATAGGAGCTCCCGTCTCTTGCAATATCGCCAGGCGGTAGATATCAGGCAGGGAACCGATCGCATAACCTCAGGCTCGGCCGATGTGTTTCTCGACGAGAAGAACGAAGTCACGCGAACGGTCGTCGAGCAGAATGTCGTCATTACACAGCCCGGGCGACGGGGCACCGGTGAATGGGCACAGTATGTAGCGGCCGATGAGACCGCGACAATTCGCGGTAACCCGGCCATCGTCACCGACGCGGAGAATGGATCGTCGCAAGGAGGCGAATTGACCTTCTTTATGCGCGAGAACCGCGTGGTCAGCGAAAGCCGGACAAAACAGAATCCGGCCGGCCGTTCGCGTTCCGTGTATAAGGTCAAGCCCAATCAGTAACGCATTTGCCCCAGATGAATGACGATCCGATCATGCCCAATGCGCTCGGCCGAAATGGCTCGAAGGCACCTGCCGTTGATGCATCGCTGAGGGGCGAGCATCTTCAAAAGACATACGGCCGCCGTCGCGTCGTCGACGACGTTAACCTGCACGTCGCTCCGGGCGAGATCGTCGGCTTGCTGGGAGCGAACGGGGCAGGTAAGACAACAACGTTCTATATGCTTGTCGGCCTCGAGCCGAGCGAAAGAGGCCGCATCTTCCTCAAGGGGCATGATCTAACCGGGCTGCCGATGTACCTTCGGGCCAGGCTCGGCCTTGGTTATCTGCCGCAGGAAGCGTCCGTTTTTCGCAAACTCACGGCGGAACAGAACATCCTTGCGGTGCTCGAGACCCTGAATATTTCGCGGGCGGGCCGCTTCGCGCGGTTAGAAGAATTGTTGGAGGAATTTGGCATCGATCATGTGCGAAAAGTTCGCGGCGACGCACTGTCGGGCGGAGAAAGGCGGCGCGTCGAGATCGCGCGGTGTCTGGCCACCGAGCCGCAGTTCATTCTCCTCGACGAACCGTTTGCGGGGATCGACCCGCTTGCGATCGATGACCTGAGGTCGATCATTCTATACCTGAAACAGCAGGGGATCGGCATCCTGATCACCGACCATAACGTTCGAGAGACGCTGGATATTACCGACCGTGCATACATACTATCCGACGGCCGGATCTTGCGGAGCGGCAGCCCGGCCGAGCTTATTGCCGACGAAGACGTTCGGCGGCTCTACCTGGGCGAACGGTTCATGATGTAGCCCGCAAACCTTTCACTTTTCACTGACAAGCCGTTATAATCTATCTAGGAATGCTTTTTGCGTGCGCTCGGCACGCTCAGCTCCGCCAGCCCCGGTCGATTATGGCTTCCCTACGGCTGACAACCCAGCTACAGCAAAAAATGGTGCTAACGCCGCAGTTGCGGCAACGCATCGAAATGCTCCAAATGACATCGCTGGAGCTGAATGAACTTATCGACCAGGAAATGGTCGAGAATCCGGTGCTTGAGGAGGTCCAGTCGGGTGACGAGGTGCAGGAGATCGGCGAAAGCATACTCGACCAGACCGCCGACGGCGAGGATCACGGGTTGGACAACGGCGAGGCATCGACGAGTGCCGCGGTAGCCGATCCCGACTTTGCTACGGAGATCGAGGCGGTCCAGCCGGAAGGCGTGAGTCTCAATGGCGCCGGTGAACAGGAATCGACGGACCTCGATCCCTTTGATGATTCTCATACCGGTTCGTCGGACTCTTTTGATGAAGTAGATTTCGGTCGGGAGTTTCAGGACTACCTTGACCCTGGGTATCGCACGCAGGAGATCGAGTATAAGGACGATGCACCGAGTTTCGAACAGTTCCTTACGCACGCCCCGTCGTTGGCCGAGCATCTCGAATGGCAACTCAGCCTGCTTAGCTTGAGCGACGAGCTTGAGGAAGCCGCTGCCCAGGTGATAGGCAACCTTGACGACGACGGCCGTCTCACAGCGTCGGTCGAGGAGATCGCTCAAGCCGCCGGCTGTTCGATCGCGATGGTCGAGGCGGCGCGTATGCAGGTAATGGACCTCGACCCGGTCGGATGCGGAGCCCGCGATGTGCGCGAATGCCTGCTGAAACAGCTTGAGGCCGATGACGAGGGGGACACTCTCGCTTATACGCTGGTCCGGGACCACCTTGAGGACCTGCAGCCCCATCGCCTTCAGCACCTGGCCAAGGCGACCGGCGAAGACATGGGCACCCTCGACGCCGAGATCGCAAGGGTCCGCCAGTTGGATCCATACCCGGGGCGTCGTTATTCGGCGGAGGACGCCGTCTTTGTCTCACCTGAGGTCTACATCGAGAAGCTGGACGATGACGACGAATACGTTATTTACTTCGCGGACGACGGCTCGCCCCGGCTGAGGATCAGTCCGACCTATCACAGCATGCTCGACCAGCCGGATACGTCTAAGGAAACGCGGGATTTTATCAAGGAAAAGGTCCGCTCTGCTGTCGACCTTCTCCGGAATATCGAGCATCGGCGACAAACGATCTATCGTGTCGTCGAATGTATAGTGCGGCGTCAGCGAGCGTTCCTCGATCACGGCGTCGAACATATCAAGCCCATGATGCTCAAAGATGTCGCGGAGGATATCGGCATGCACCTATCAACGATATCGCGTGTCGTCAATCGAAAATACGCGCACACACCGCAGGGCGTGATCGAGCTGAGGCGGTTTTTCAGCGAGGGAATGTTGAACGAAGAGGGCGAGGAGGTCTCGACGCGCATTCTCAAACTCAAAATAAAGAAAATGGTCGAAGATGAGGACACAAAATCGCCCCTAACAGACGATCAGATCGCTAGGGTCCTTAGCCGCGAGGGCGTCAAGCTCTCGCGCCGCACCGTAGCGAAGTATCGCGACCAGATGAGTATCCCGGGTTCCAGAGAAAGAAAGACCCTAATATGAAACTTGAGTTCACAGGAAGACATATAGAAGTTACGCCGGCGTTGCGCTCGCATGTTGAGGAGCACTTTGAACGGATCGCGCACCTTTTTAACGGCAAGCCGGTCAAGGCACACGTCATTATCGAGGTCAGTCGCGGACGCCATCGGTCCGAGGTGGTGATGAATTGGTGGAACGAGACGCTGACCGCCGTTTCGTCAAATCCGGACATGTACACCTCGCTGTCCAAAACGATCGACAAGATCGAAAAGCAGGCGCGACGGATCAAGGAGAAAGTGATAGACAAGTCGCACAAAGGGCGCCGCTCTGCCGCGGTCGCCGCGCCCGGCGAACGGGCCGACAAGGTTGCGCATGCCCCGTCGATCATCGAGATGAACGGCGCGGCGGCCAAGCCGATGACGACCGATGAAGCCTTGATCGAACTGGAGGACGGGAGCAAGAGCTTCGTCGTTTTCCGGGACGCGGGCAAAGGCGGCGTAGCAGTACTTTTTAGGCGGAACGATGGGAACTTTGGATTGATCCGGCCGTAGAGCGTTTTATGCCGGCAAAGACAAGGCGCGAGCAACGCGATCTCCCGGGACTCGTCATCATCACCGGCCTAAGCGGTTCCGGAATGAGCTCGGCGACCGATTCGCTCGAGGACCTGGGTTATTTCTGCGTTGATAACTTACCGCTGACGATGCTCTCGAC
>CAZSOE010000079.1:0-8235 GCA_964608335.1 uncultured Chloracidobacterium sp. | reverse complement strand
TGTAATCGGAAGTGTCGTGTGCGTTGGTCGCTGTTCCCGGAACCGTGAAGAAATTTACGACGGAACCGGTCCCGGTCCGGTTCATAACATAAATCGCGTTCGGGCCCTGAGGACCGAAACCGGCGTGACGCTTGAAGAACGCTGCGGCGTAAACGAGCTGGGTGCGGCGGGCATAAGTCAGTCCGTACGTGGTCCCGACAGCATTCGCCGCAAGACGCATCGGCCAAGTCGTGGGAGCATCGTAGGCCGGCTCCGAGGCTCCGGAAGTCGAATCGCTGCTCCCCGCGGAGTATGGAAAGCTGAGCAGCACGGATTGCGCACTGTTGCCGCCCGATAACTGATCACCGTCCGCGTACATGGTTGCGACGAGCTCAGGGTTGTTTTGCGAATAATCGGCGGGGTGGTTGATCGCAAGATTGACGTTGGTGGCCGGCGTCGAAACGAACTGGATTGCCGAGCCGGAATTAGTTGCTGAACCACCGTTGACGGAATCGGTACTACGCGCCGATGGAAGGAAACCAGACGGAAGCGATGTGAACTCGACCCGATAAGGGCCCGACCCGGCATCGGTCGTCGTCAATGAATAGTTGCCGCTGGCATCGGTCGAAACGACCCCGCCGGACGTAACGTTGACGCCCGATGAACTGTAAGCACGGACCTGAACGCCCTGGACGCCCCGGTCGATCGCAACGCCGATCGTGCCTGAGCCGTTGTTGGCGATCGTCGTCGTGGTATCCATCGTCCCGTTCCCGTTGAAATCCTGAAAAACGCGGCCGCCGATCGATCCGGCCTGCGGAACCTCTTTTTCGAAGGCCTCGCGCTTCTGGGCGTATGTGGGCGTTCGATCGAGAGTGAATGCTCCAGCCGAGATCGCGATCACGACTGTCGCTGCAAGTTGGGCCCGGACACGGACCCCGATACTAAAGGTATTCATAGAATTAGAGGTAGCCGTCCGGCGTTGAGCTTTACCGTCGGCAGCTGTTAATTAAGGTGTAACAGGGAGTTACGGGAGGAAGCGATGCCCGGATAACGGGCACAATTGAGAGAATATAGCACTCACCAAACAATGTCAAACATTATTGCGCCCTTGATCTTAGCTTGTCTGCAAACTTTTGGCGGAATTTTCTGACCTTCGGACTAACGACCGCGGCGCAATATGGCTGGCTTGGATTATTGGCGAAATACTCCTGATGGTAATCCTCGGCGGGCCAAAACCGGTCGAGCGGAGTAACCTCGGTAACGATCGCATCATCAAAGAGACTTTCCGCCGTAATCTCGGCGATCGTTTCTTCGGCGACCCTCCGCTGTTCCTCCGAATGATAAAAAATGGCCGAACGGTACTGCGTGCCAACGTCGTTCCCCTGTCGGTTCAAGGTGGTCGGGTCGTGAACGGTAAAGAACACCTCAAGGATCTCCTTGAATGAGATCTCTGCGGGATCGAACTTTATTTGGATAACTTCCGCGTGGCCCGTCATACCGTCGCAGACCTCGCGATACGTCGGATCCTCGGTCGTTCCGCCGGCGTAACCGGAGACAACATCTTCGACGCCCTTGAGGTCGTCGAACACAGCCTCGACGCACCAAAAGCACCCGGCGGCAAGTGTAGCCGTTTCAAGTTCCTTCATCGTGTCAGTTTACCAAAGCCGTCGATCGGGCAAGAAAGACCGCTGCCCCAAAGCTGATCAGAAGTATGACGCTGACGAAGGCATTTGTCGTAAAGAAAGCGGCGTTCATTCGCGACAGGTCGTTCGCCCGGATAAGCGTGTGCTGGTATATCAACAGGAGCCCGACACTAACAACACCCACGAGTGCCGGCCAGCCAAGGCCTGAGACAAGATATAGGAGGACGAGCACCACAAACGCCTGGAAGTGAAATAGACGCGCTATCCATAAAGCACGCTCGATGCCGAAACGGGCCGGGATCGAATACAGACCGCTTCGACGGTCAAACTCGTAATCCTGGCACGCGTACAGCACGTCGAAGCCCGCGGTCCACATCAGGACGAAGAGTGATAGCAGGAGCGGGACCTCATTGGCAATGCTTCCTTGAACCGCTATCCACGCCGCCGACGGCGAGATCGCGAGGGCCGATCCGAGCATCAGGTGGGCAAGCGCCGTGAACCGCTTCGCGTATGAATATCCGAGCACCGCGATCAAGGCCACCGGCGAAAGCGCGAATGTGAGCCAGTTGAGCCAGTAGGACGCAAGCAGAAATACGGCGATCGAGATGTAAAGGAAGCCCCATGCGAAACCGAGCGTCAGTTTTCCCGACGGCAATTCACGCCCCGCCGTCCGTGGGTTTTGAGCATCTATGTCGCGGTCAACAATACGGTTGAATGTCATCGCGGCGCTGCGCGCCCCTGCCATCGCCACTGTGATCCAAAGGATCTGCCACCACGTTGGCAGCCCGTTGGCCGCAAGGATCGCCCCGAGGAACGCGAATGGCAGCGCAAACAGCGTGTGCTCGAACTTGATCATCGAGAGCGTGGTCCTTAGTTTTGTCACAACAGCGGGCATTGAGAATGCTAGTGCTTATGTCCACCAGTACGCGAATTAACGAGCCGCAGGGCCTGCCGCCGAACGTTGTCCGAAACGTTGCGGTTCTTGGAGAGGGCGGTAAGGTCACGCAGTTGAAGCCGGCTCATGATCGTCATAACGTGCGCAAGCGGTGTGCGCGGGTTACGGGCAAGGCTATGCATAATGTTGTAGTTACGCGACCATTGCCGGTTGGCCGCGATCTGCCGAAGGATCTCCTCGGGAACCGAGCGCATTGCGGCGACCATCTCAACCTCCTGCTCGCTGATGCGCGGGTTGTTTACGACCGCGCTTGAGACCAGCCGGTTCGGATCACGTATCAGAATATTGCGGGCCTCGCGGTCGCCCTTCATGGCAAGTTTTACGCGGTCCTTGACGCCCATCTTCATTATTCGGTTGATCATCGCGATCCGCTCGCCTGGGATCTCTTCGCCTTCTACCTGAAGTTCCCCGAGGATCTTTGTGACGGTCGCATGCCGCTGCTCATCGGTTTCTTCATAGATCTCTTCGATGTACTCGAGACCGAGCCATGAATCGTCGGTTTCGTAGTCGGGGACCTCGATGTGCTCAGCGAGGAGCAGAGCGTCCTGTTCGGTTAGTCCGGAGGCGGCCATGTCGGCGGTGAATTCGGCCTGCTCGATGAATTCCGCCGCTGCGTTCTGCCCGCGGGCCCGTAGCTCGTTGGCGATCTGCTGTGCGCCGCGCTCTTTCTCGAAGAACTCGCGTCGGATCTCGGTGGCGCGCCGCTCGGCTTCGGGCGTTCGCCGCGGGTTGGCGATTATCGCGTCGATGATCGCGGGTGTGCGGATAAGAAGCTGCTGGTTGAGCGCGATCAGTTCAAGTAGCGTTGGATCCTCCGCACGGACCGCAAAGTTAGCGATCGCGAGCGGCGGTGTTCGCGGCTGCAGGATAATCGCTTCAGCGATCGCACGCGGAAGGTTGGCCGTTCCCAAAAAATGCTGAAGCACCGACGGTGCGGCCTCGCCCGACCGGATCGTGCTTTCGAGCACGTCACCCGGTTGGTTTCCGAGCGTTTCGCGCGCGTTATCTCGCAGTTCCGCGTCGCCGCCGCCGAGGAATGCGACGAGCACCTCGAGAAGCTCGGCTTGCGGCAGCGGCAGCAACCCGCGCGACGCCGCGATCATCGCGGCCCGCGGTGCCGTGCCCTCAATGACGGCCTTCACGACCGGATTATTCGAACTCGTCTCGGCGCTCATACAAACATGGGAGAAAACACACTATTAAAAGTATTTGAAATTGAAAACGTGCCGCGCGGGTGACCGCCTCATTCTAGCGCAAACAAAGGACCATCTTGACTAACCCGAACCGCCGTAACATAGTGTAATACGTCTCGGGCGTTAGGGCTCGCGGACCGGCACGCACACCGGCATTTCCTTCATTGCACGATGATAAAGCAGGAACTCGAGAACCTCATCTCAGACAAACGCGCTCGCATAGGCGTCATTGGCCTCGGCTATGTCGGACTACCGCTGATAGTCGAATTCTGCCTTAAAGGTTTCCGCGCTATCGGATTCGAGGTTGACGAAGCAAAGGCTGCCGAGATCAACGCGGGGCGTTCGTACATAGTCGATGTGCCGGCCGAAAATGTCGCGAAATGTGTTGGTGACGGGCACCTTTCGGCGACAACAGACTTCAGTCGGCTGGCCGAATGCGACGTGATCATTATCTGTGTGCCCACGCCGCTCAGAAAGACCAAGGACCCGGACATGTCTTATATCCTCAAGGCCGGCGGCGAAATACAACAATACATGCGGCGCGGTCAGTTGATCATCCTCGAATCGACGACCTATCCGGGTACGACCGACGAGGTGCTGCAGCCGATGTTCGAGGAGAAGGGATTTAAACTCGACGAGGACTTCCTGCTCGCTTTCTCCCCGGAACGCGTCGATCCGGGCAATCCGCAGTTTCAAACGCACAACATTCCAAAGGTCGTCGGCGGTGTGTCGGAAGATTCGACGGAAGTCGCGGCGATGCTCTATGCACAGATCGTCGGCGAGGTGCACACTGTTTCATCCGCCCGCGTTGCCGAGGCGGCGAAACTTTGGGAGAATACATTCCGCGCAATAAACATTGGAATGGCCAACGAGATGGCCAAGCTGTGCAACGCGCTCGGCATCGACACATGGGAAGTCGTGGGCGCGGCCGCCACAAAGCCATTTGGCTTCATGCCGTTCTTTCCCGGCCCGGGCATCGGCGGTCACTGTATACCGCTCGACCCGCACTATCTGTCATGGAAAGCGCGGCAGCACGGTTTTGATTCGCAATTCATCTCGCTCGCGGAACAGATAAACTCGACGATGCCGAATTACGTCGTCCAGCTCGCGACCGAGGCGCTGAACGAGAACAAGAAAGCGGTCAACGGTTCAAAGGTGCTGATTCTCGGCGTTGCCTACAAAAAAGACATCGACGACATGCGCGAGTCGCCCGCACTTTCTATCATCGACCTCCTGCGTGCCGACGGCGCGACGGTCGTCTATCACGATCCCTTTGTGAATGAAGTAACTTTCGACCACGCCTACACCATCGGCGACGGCGAACCCCTGAAGAATCAGGAACTTACTGACGACCTTATTTCAGGCTCAGACTGCGTGATCATTTGCACCGAACACTCGCCGGTCGATTACGCTCGCGTCTGCGAGCTCGCGCCGCTCATCGTCGACACCCGAAATTCCCTCCCGGTGGAGATACGCAACGGAAGCAAGGCACGGATCGTGCGACTTTGATGATAAGAGTTCTCCTCATCGCCGGTGCTCGACCCAACTTTATGAAGGTGGCGCCGGTTTGGGCCGAGATGAAGCGTCGGCCTTCGGAGTTCGCGCCGGTGATCGTGCATACGGGGCAGCATTACGATGCGGCGATGTCGGATGCGTTCTTTGACGATCTTGGATTGCCGGAGCCGGATATTCATCTGGGTGTCGGGTCGGCATCGCATGCTGTGCAGACGGCACGGATAATGACTGCGTTCGAGCCGGTGGTGTTGGAACGACGCCCGGATTGGGTAGTTGTCGTCGGCGACGTTAATTCGACGATCGCGTGTGCGCTTGTTTGCGCGAAGCTGGGAGTCAGGGTCGCGCATGTCGAGGCTGGCTTGCGGTCGCGCGATAGGACGATGCCCGAGGAGATAAACCGCATCCTCACCGATGCGATCTCGGACTTGCTGCTCACGACATCGCAGGATGCAGACGCGAACCTGAAAGCCGAGGGCGTTGCGCCGGAAAAGATCAGGTTTGTCGGCAACGTGATGATCGATTCGCTGCAGGGGCATCTCAAGGTCTCGGAGCGTTCGACGGTGCGAAAAGATCTCGGCGTTGATGGCGAAGATTACGCGGTCGTGACGCTGCATCGTCCGTCGAATGTCGATGAGAAAGCGGTGCTCGGCGGGATACTCGATGCGCTCGCGGCAATCGCCGAAAAACTGCCGGTCATCTTCCCTGTCCATCCGCGAACACGGACGCGTATCGAAGACTTCGGTCTGGGACACAAGATCGCCGCAACGAACATACGAATGATAGAGCCGCTTGGCTATGTCGATTTTCTCCGGCTTTACAGCGGCGCGCGGCTCGTGCTCACTGATTCGGGCGGTATTCAGGAAGAAACCACCGTCCTCGGCATTCCGTGTCTTACGTTAAGACACAATACGGAGCGGCCGATAACGATCGAGATGGGAACGAATGTTTTGGTCGGGACCGATCCTGAAAGGATAAGATCGGCAGCCATTGACGCGTTGACGATTGAGATGCGGTCTTCGGGAACAAACGTCCCGCCCCTGTGGGATGGGAAAGCTGCGGGGCGGATCTGTGATCACCTCAGCGGTTTGGTTTGAGCGGGGGCATGCTGCATGGGATAGCCGGCGTCGCGCCAGGCGCGGGTTCCGCCTAGCAGGGCGTAGACGTTGGTGAATCCTCTTCGTTGTAATTCAGTTACCAAACTGGCACTGGTGTGTTCGTTCGCTCAGGAACAGTAGAGGATTATCTTTTTCCCCTTGGGTATCTTGCTGAGGTTCTGATCGAGAAGGTTGGCGGGGACGTTGATGGCGCCCGCTATGTGTTCGGCGTCGAACTGTTCCTTGCCATGCGTATCGACAAAGACCGCTGCCTTTGAATCGAAATCCTTCTTCGCATCGGCAAGCGAGATGCGTGGCGCATCCGAGTCTGCGTCGTGGTCATGGTCGTCGACGGGCCGAATGTTCGGCGTCGGCTCGGGTGCCGCACGCTCGACCTTGACGGGGCGCGCCGGGTCGCAAGCGGCCGTGAGCACGATCACCCAAATGACAAAACCAATGGTCACAAATGAACGTTTCATTTTTCGTCAAACGCTGCGAGAACCTCATCGGCGTGCTTCTCGACGTTCACTTTGTCAAAGATCTTTACGATCTTGCCCTTCTCGTCGATCAGGAACGTCGTGCGGTTGGTGCCCATGTATTTCTTGCCGTACATCGATTTCTCGGCCCACACGCCGTACTTTTGGACGACGTCCTTTTCCGTGTCGGCGATCAATGTATAGGGCAGGTTGAACTTAGAGATGAACTTCTGGTGCGACCTCTCGTTATCGACCGAAACGCCGAGCACCCGAATGTCTTTTTTGTCGAATTTGTCGTTCGCATCACGGAACGAACACGCCTCGATCGTTCAGCCGGGCGTGTCGTCCTTCGGATAGAACCAAAGCACGACGCGCTGCCCGCGCAGATCCTTGAGACTGATCGAATTCCCGTCCTGGTCCTTAGACTTAAAGTCCGGCGCCTTATCTCCTTCTTTGAGCATATGCTCCTAGAATAAGCAACGGGCCGGACGGCGTCAAAACCGTACCGGCCCGAGGTGTCATATCGCGTCTCGTTCTTCTACTGGATCTTCAACTCGAACGGGAGCAGGAGCATAGCGTCGCCGCGCTGCATTCGGTCGAAGAGGGCCGAGAAGCGGAAGGCGCGGCGGGCGTCTTCGGGCAGTGAGCCGAGGAGCGCTGCCTGCGCTTCTTCGGCTTGCAGTTCCGAGTCTTCGTCACTGCCAAAGAGTTCTTCGAGATACGGGCGCGGTGCGGGGAAAATAACGCGTCGGACGTCCTTGTCGGCCGGAAGGCCGGCGAGTTCCTTTGCGATATCGATCGCACGTTCGAGACCGCCGAACTCATCGATCAGGCCGTTCTGTTTGGCCTGGGTCCCCGTCCAAACGCGGCCTTGTCCGAGGGTGTTGACCTCTTCGACTGACTTGCCGCGGCCCTTGGAAACCTTGGGCACAAAGTTATCGAAGTAGATCGTATTGGTCTGGGCGACCATTTTTTCACGTTCCTCCGGTGTCCATTTTTCGGTCTCGCGAAAAATGCCGGCGTTACGCCCGCGCATCACGTATTCGTTAGTAACGCCGAGCCAGTCGTAAAGGCCCTTGATAACGGGCTTGCCCATAAATACGCCGATCGAGCCCGTAATGCTCGACGGTTCGGCGACAATGCGGTCGGCGTTGCACGCGATGTAGTAACCGCCCGACGCCGCGACGTCCGACATAGAGACAACTACCTTCTTTTTCTTCTTGGCATTCTCGATCGCATTCCAGATCAGGTCGGATGCGAGCGCAGAGCCGCCGGGGCTGTCGACGCGAAGGACTATCGCCTTGACCGACGTATCACGAGCCGCGTCGTTAACGGCGCTCACGACCGTGTCAGAACCGACCGTCTCGCCGCTCAGCGGGC
>CAZSOE010000078.1:0-8251 GCA_964608335.1 uncultured Chloracidobacterium sp. | reverse complement strand
TGGCAGCGTCTGCGAATGGTCGAATTGCCGCTCGCGATGCCGGTAATTCTGACAGGTATTAGAGTTGCTGTTGTGATCTCGGTTGGCGTCGCAACGGTCGCGGCCGCGGTCGGGGCTGGCGGTCTGGGAACCGACATCGTCCGCGGGCTGAGACAAATCGATAATAATTTGCTCGTCTCGGGAGCCTTGGCGTCGGCATTGCTCGCATTATTTTGCGACTTTCTGATCGGACAGATCGAAAAGAGCTATGCGGTCGGCAAGCGCGTTTCCGCTGGACGCCGAAGATTCGCCGTTACCCTCGCTGCGGCCGGCCTAATAGCGGTCGTTGGGTCAAGTTTTTTCGCGGGAGGCTCCGCCAAGACAACGATATCCGAGATCACAGATTCAAGACCGATCGTGGTCGGTTCAAAGGATTTTACCGAATCGGTGATCCTGGCTGAGATACTTGCACAGATGCTCGAAGAGCAGGGCATTCCGGTAACGCGGCAATTCGAGCTCGGCGGCAATATCGCACACGAAAGCCTTCTGGCAAACAAGGTCGACGTCTATCCCGAATACACCGGCACCGCATACACCGCAATACTAAAACACGCACCGATCACCGATTCGCAGGCTGTTTACGATCAAACAAAAGCCGAGTACGCGGAGAAATTCAAGCTAACGGTGAGCCCGCCGCTTGGCTTCTCAAACGATTTCGCGATACTCATCCGCGGCGATGTCGCACGTGAAAATAACATCAAAACGATCTCCGACGCGGTACCTCTTGCGAAAGACTGGCAGGCCGGATTTGGCCAGGATTTCATGTCGCGTGCCGATGGTTACGTTGGTTTTGCAAAAGCTTACGGCTTCGCGTTCGCCAAACAGCCCCGCGAAATGGACTTATCATTAACGTACCGCGCTCTTCAGTCTGGCGAACTCGACATCATTGCCGGCAATTCAACCGACGGACTCATCGCCGCTCTCGATCTGTTCCAACTCGCAGACGACAAACGGTACTTCCCGCCGTATCAGGCGATCTTCATAGCCCGCAAAGACGCCGCCGCAACACTGAATGGTGCGTTTGAAAAACTAAAAAACGCGATCACGACCGACGAGATGCGAAGGCTCAACTTCGAGGTTGACGGCAACAAGAGAACGCCGAAAGAAGTTGCGGCAGAATGGCTTCGAAATAATTAGCTTGCTTAATAATTGAATATCGTGTACTATAAATCCTTGATAATTCCGTATCTCATTCGCCGACGGTAAACACGCTCTCATCGTGAGCAAGCGTAATGGATAGTTCGAGGCACGGTTCGTTTAATACTGTTAGAAGAGTTTCTCATTAACTTTAATGCTGAAACCTCCAACGCTGTACTTCCTTGCCACCGTTACACTGAAGATCACTCCGCGTTAGTAACTTCTTATTACATCCCGAAGAAATGTTCCACGACCGTATTGCAGGCCATTGTATGGCGTGCAGGGACGGAACCGGGCGAATTATATTTTGCCCCCGACAAACGCGAACGTCTCTTCAGTAGATAGAGATAAATTTTTTAATGACTTTTAATGATCTAGGCTTACTTCCCGTTTTGACGGCGAAATGTGAGCAAATGGGTTACACAGAGCCTACACCCATCCAAAAACAGGCAATTCCTTTACTTTTGCAGGGCCGCGACATCATCGCTTGTGCCGAGACCGGCACGGGTAAGACCGCAGCCTTCCTGCTTCCGATAATTCATAAGCTTATCGAAGGGCAAAGACGCCCCGGAACACGTGTTCTGGTGCTGTCGCCGACGCGTGAGCTTGCCAATCAGACCGAAGAATTTTGCCGACAGTTCGCTCCAAAGGGTGTTACCTGCACGGCGATCATCGGCGGGAGCGGCTACAAGCGTCAGATGGACTCGCTTCGCAACGGAGCCAACATCATCATCGCGACTCCCGGACGCCTGATCGATTTTATGGATCAGGGTTTGATCGATTTTCGCTCTCTTACGACGCTCGTCCTCGACGAGGCCGACCGTATGCTCGATATGGGCTTTTTGCCGTCGATCAAGCGAATTGAAAAGGCCATCCCGGCAAAACGCCAGACGCTGTTCTTCTCTGCGACGATGTCGCCCGAGATCGAGCGGATCGCCTACAAGATGCTCGATAATCCCGAGTTGATCGAGGTCAGCCCGCGGGGCACCGCCTCGCAGCTCATCGAGCAAACGGCCTATCCGGTGTCGCCAAATTCGAAAATGGTTTTGCTGCTCGAGCTTCTCGAGAAACATTCACTTCAGCGAGTGCTTGTCTTTACTCGTACCAAACGCGGGGCCGACCGTCTAGCCCACGTTCTCGAAAAACGCCAGCACAGCTCGAACCGCATTCACGGTGACCGATCGCAGGCGCAGCGTGACTCGGCTTTGAAAGCGTTCAAGGCGGGCCACACCAACGTGCTCGTCGCGACCGACGTCGCCGCACGCGGCATCGATATCGACAGCGTCCAGCATGTGATAAACTACGACATACCTGAGGCACCGGAGGATTACGTTCACCGTATCGGCCGTACAGGCCGGGCGGGGAACAAGGGCCGTGCGATCACTATTTTTACGACGGCCGAGGAACACTCGATGCGTGCGATCGAACGCCTCACGGGCGAAAAGGTCGAGCGCGTCGTTCACCCCGAGTTCGGCGGCCACACAGCGTTTGTGCCCGGACCGGTTAGAAAGCAATCGTCAGGCCAGAAGCGCAGCTTTAAGGCATTTGGCTCGCGTCGGGCCCGATAATAACCCGGCCGGCAAAAGAGAGGTAGATAACAATGATCAAGAAAAAACCAGCATTCGCCGTTGGCGATAGTACTGAGATGATGTGTTCGGCGTGTGACATTGAGCAGATGCACAAGGTCATGACCGTCACCAAACAAGGTGTCATCACTAAGGCCGTCTGCGAGACATGCGAGACCGCCAGCACATTTACCCGTGGCGTAAAGACCGCAGTGTCGCTGGGTACGGGCAAGAATGCGTCGCCCTACGACCGGTCCCGAAAGTATAGAAAGGGCCAGGCGATGACGCACGACAAGTTCGGCCGGGGCGAGGTTACAGCGGTTGTCGAACCGCACAAGATCGATGTGCTCTTTGGCGATCACGTCCGCCGCCTGCTCCACGAACAGGCTTAATTCTGTTGAAATTGTCGAGAGGCTATCCGGGACCGTGAGGTTCCGGATGGCCTTTTTTTGTATTTAACGGCGATGTGGTTAACCACAGTCTCCCGATGGCGAGCGAACGGTAAACAATACTGGGCTCTCGATGTATCTTATGAGTTAGAATGAAGGGGTTGCCGTCGAGGCGGCCCTCGCAACAAAGATGCCGATCCTGATCGCCGAAGATAACGAAGCCCAACGCCATTATCTCGGTGCGCTTCTCGCCAAGGAGTTTCCCGACCATATGCCGGTGATAGAGGCGCCGGACGGCGACGCCGCGGTCAAACTCGCCATCGAGCATCGGCCGGTACTCTCGATACTCGATATCCAAATGCCTAAGCTCTCGGGCGTGAAGGCGGCACGGATGATCTGGCGAGACTTTCCCGAGGCTCGGGTCATCTTTTGGACGCAATTCCCGCACGAGATCTATATCAACGAGATACGAAAGATCGTGCGCTCGGTCGACCCGCAGCCGACATACGGGTTCATTCACAAGAACAATCCGGAGGGACGCCTGCTTCGATTTGTCGGAGCCGTACTCGAGGACGGCGCCGACATGATCGATCCGGCGTTCAAGGATTCGTTTCAGCGGCCACTGCTCACCGAGTTCGAGGCCGAGGCGTTGCGTTACCTTGCCCTCGGCCTTTCAAATTGGGCCATTGCACGCAAATGCAGCCTCAGCCTTCGCGGCGTCGAGAGCCGTTTGGCGACTCTGTACGAAAAGCTCTTTACTGACAGCTCCGCCGGGACAGAGGACGAGGCGTACGACAAGCTGGCGTACAATACGCGAACGCGCGCATTCTTCGAGGCTCTTCGCCGTGGGCTGATAAACTCCGATGAACTCGAAAAGGACGAGGCCGACCTTGCCGATTGGATCGGCCGCGACCGGACACGATATCGCGATTCGCCAAAATAGACGAGAATGGGTATTCCCGGCAATTCAAAGAGATGCTTTGCCCTCGCCGTTTGCCTTGCGATCGTCCTGACCGTTCTGACAGACTTTCTCGCTCAGTCGACCCGGCCGTCGCCGTCACCGTCGGGTTCGCCGACCGGATCGCCCACAGTTTCACCCTCAGCGACACCTGTCCGTACGCCCTCGCCGACGCCTTCGCCGGGCGCCCAAAATTTTCACCGCTGGGGGTCGATCACCGTCTTTAACGGGCTGCCGTCGGACAGCGTTCGAGCTATCGCCCAGACACTCGACGGCGTGATGTGGTTCGGCACCGACAACGGCCTGTCCCGATTTGATGGCCGGCGGATCCAGAATTTTTCACCGGGTGAAGCAAGTTCGAACCGCATCCTGGCCCTCAGGACCTCCTCCGGCGGACACCTTTGGATCGGGACCGAAAAAGGTGCGTTCGTCTATCACGAAAGCCGCTTTTTTCCCGTCAACGGGACTCAGAATATCGGCGTAACGGCGATCCTGCTTGGTCATTCAAACTATCTCGGTACGGACACCGGCCACATTCTCCGCGTCAGCGGCGAAAGCGAGACTCTAAACGTCGAGGCCTTGTTCCCAAACGCCATACTTTCGGCCGATGGCAGTCCCGTACGGATAACCAGTCTCCTAGAGAGAGACGGCAAGCTGATCGCGGGAACGTGGGGCGGCGGAGTGTATGCAATTGAGAACGCAGGGCCGGCCGGCCTCGCATTGACGCCGCGGCCGCTTTTCGTAAATTCGCTCGCGAGCGTCGGCGAGAACCTGTGGCTCGGAACCGACGCGGCGAAAGGCATCAGCGGTATCTACCGTACGGATAGCGATACTCGAGCGGTCCGCATCGCAGCACCGACAGCAAACGTCCTCGCCATCGAATCGAATGACGGCGGCATCTGGGCCGGCACCGAGCGATACGGGTTGTTTCACGTGAAAGACTCGAAGCTGGCCAAAACCTACACCTTCGAAAATACATCCGGCGGATTGCGTTCCGATGCGATCTACGCGCTCTTCACCGACCGCGAGGGCGTCATCTGGATCGGCACCAATCGCGGAGTCAGCCGTTTCGACCGGCTCGGACCTCTTCAACAGACGGTTTCGGACATTTCGAACAGCAACTTTATCCGCACGTTATACCGAACCTCGGACGGCCGTATTTACGCGGGTTCTAATCGCGGACTATTCGTCCAAAATGGTGAGAAATGGTCACCCGTTGCCGCTTACGCGAATAAGGCCATCTTCGCGATCAGCGAAGACCGCGACGGCAAACTGCTCGTCGGGACCGCCGAACGAAACAGCGACACGCCGGAAAAGGAAGTTTCGGGTACGGACACACGTTCTTACGCCGAGTTTCAGGGGAAGAAATTCGCTGCTGTATTCGGTCTCGGCCTCTCGCAGCTCGGAGCGGGCGGCACTACGGTTCGCCTAGCTGAGCCAACGGTTACATCGCTGTGCGCCGGTGCTGAAAGACTTTGGATAGGCACGTCCACGAAAGGCTTGGTCAGCTTTGACGGAAACACCGTAAGGCCGGAGATCTCGCCGGACGTGCTCAAAAGCGGAATGATCAGGCGGATCGTCGAGAGTGGCGACCGCGCGTTGTGGATTGCCGGCGAACACGGCGTCTTCCGCCTTAAAGACGGCCAGGTCGAAAAGGTAATCGATGTTGAGGACGTTCGTGATGTGTTTGTCGATGGCGAACACGTTTGGGCGGCGACGACGACCCGCGGGCTTCAGCACGCACGTCGCGACGGACTGTTTGGCTGGATCGTTTCGACCGTCGGTTTCGAGCAAGGGCTGCCGTCGGAAAAGGCATTTTCGATCCTTCCGCAAAAGGAGGGCCTGCTGATAGCGACCAACCGCGGCGTTGTGACATATCGCCCAGGCACCGTCACCCCGAAACTTATCCCGACACGCATTCTGAGCCAGCGGATCCACGATCTCGCAGAACTGCGTTCGGCGATCGAGCTCGAATATCCGCAAAATTCGCTCCTGGTCGAGGTCGCCGGCCAGAGCAGCCGGACCTTTCCTGAGGAATTTCAGTACGCGTTTCTCTTAAAGAACTCAAAGGGTGAGATCATCGACAGCCGCCTGTCGAACGAACCGCAATACGCACCGGCCGATCTTAAGGCGGGCAATTACACCATCGAGACGCGTGCATTTGACCGCGACCTGCTTGAGTCCGAGCCGCTGGCGATCCGGTTCTCAATAGCGCGCGCACCGTTCCCGTGGACGGCGACGGCGCTCGCCGTACTGCTAATTATCACGGTCATCGCGTTGATCTGGGCGATCGTCGAACGGCGTCATATCGCCCGGAGCAACCGCGAACTTGCTGCCGCACGCTCGGACCTCGCCAACGAGGCCGAACGCGAACGCAGCCGTATCGCCCGCGACCTGCACGACCAGACGCTCGCCGACCTTCGCAACTTGATGATGATGAGCGATCGTCTAACGCCCGCGAATCCGGAGTTTCGCTCCGAGATCGAGGCCGTTTCGACCGAGATCCGCCGCATCTGCGAGGACCTCAGCCCGTCGGTTCTCGAGAATGTAGGCCTCGTCTCGGCGCTCGAATTCCTGCTGACCCGCTCGGTCGAGAACCATCGTTTTACCGCAAGCGAGGACGCCAACGAGCTTGTTAAATTTCCGCTGATCGTCCAGCTCCACATCTACCGCATCGCCCAGGAGATCATCACAAATATCGTGCGCCACTCTGACGCCAAGCTCGTCGAGATGCACGTAGATGTCTCAAAGGACGCCCGGTTTCACCTGACGATCAGCGACGACGGCTCGCCGTTCGAGCCCGACGGTACGAACAGCTCGGGCCGCGGCATCGCCAATATCCGTTCCCGTGCAAGCATTATCGAGGCCGAAGTGGGCTGGGCGGCAGGTCGCGGCGGAGGCAACGTCTTTTCTCTCACCATTATGCCGCGAAACGGCTAGCTGAGGTGTCGAACGCGTAGATCGGGCCGGCTGTCCCTAAGCAGCCGGACACCGGCAAGCAGCATTAGTAAAAGTCCGGGGACCAGCAAGACAAACACGGCGTGCTCCCAGAATTCGCCCCTTGTCAGCCCGCCCTTGAAAATGCCGTTGACGACCGGCACGCCCAACGTCGTCAGATAATACACGCCCAGCGGAAACAGCCATCGCCGCCATCTCGCCCGCGGCCTTACGGACTCGTCGTCGGATAAGGCCTTGTTTCCCGCCGCGAACAGCAGGAGCAGAAACCCAAAATAGACGACGATGCCCTCGAACCTGTGTAGCTGATCGGGATTGAGCCAGATCAGCTCGGGATCGATCCGGCGGATCTGCATCGCGGTCGAAATACGGACGGTGTTGGCGACTATCGTCACCATATACGCGGCGATCAGCGACGCCGGTAGAAACAGCCATCCGGATTTATGGCGTTTCTTCCAGACCCATCCGATGGCGAGCATCAGAAATGCCGCGATCAGGAAATTGACTCCCGAGCACGACGCGGCGATGAGGAACGAGTGATCCGCGCTCATGTATCCGGCGCCCGACTCGAACGTGAAATCGACGCCCGTGACCAACTCGACCAGTGCGGCGGTCGGCGTCAGCACCCAGCCGAGTCCATCAACGCTCGTTCCCGAATAGTAGTATTTGACCGCCGCGGCCGTTGCGACCGCGGCGATCAATTGCGGGAGAAGTCTGAGTTTAAGGCGGGTGTTCATGGCGAGTTACTGAGGGGCAATGCTGGAAGAAAACTGCCGTGCATCGCTCCATCGCCGGCGTGCGATCAGGAATATCGCGATCGCCGCAAGTCCGGCTAAGAGCCAAACGAGTTCCGGTTCGCTTCCCACCGCCATGTCGCTCACGCCGAGCGGCAGCGGCAGCGGTTGATCGACGTCGGTCGCGTCGCCATTGGGGTTTCGAATGACCTCGCGGACGGCAATGAACGACGTGTACTGGGTTAAAAGGTTGTATTTGAGTCCCAGTTGGGTGATCTCCTTTACTCTATCGGCCGAGACATTTGGCGAGCCGTAATCCGACAGTTCGGCGATGCGCGAACGGGCCCAGAGGTATCGCAATGCGAGATTGCCCTCGTCCGGCTGGACGCTGGCGACATCAAAGCTCGCCGAGTAATCGCCGCCGCCCGACTTGCCTCGCAGCTCGAGGCTGCCCGTCGGATTTCCACGCCATTT
>CAZSOE010000077.1:0-8272 GCA_964608335.1 uncultured Chloracidobacterium sp. | reverse complement strand
GACGGCGAGATCCAGGTCGGAATGTTCGGCGGCGCGATGGTGCGCGGTCTGACCAAGGAGCTCGGCGTCGCTAACACCACATTGATGGCCCTGGCAAAGGCCGATCTTTCAAAGGCCAAAGCGCTCACAAACAGCTTTGACAGGATCGAGACGCGAGTTCTGGCAAAGATGCTGATCCTGCGTGCCGTCCTCGACGACCGCAAACCGCCGTCGCCCGACGAAGCCGATGCCGCGGCCGGTCCGACGGTCAAGTGAGACTTGTCCCCAATAACCACGTTCCCCCGTCGACGACCAAAGTTACGCCATTGACATAACTCGCGGCGTCCGAGGCCAGGAAGAGGGCTGCGTTCTCGATGTCCGCGATGCGTCCGAAGCGGCCGACGGGTATCTTCCGCATTATCTTCTCTTTTAGTTCGGGCATCAGAAGCCGCTTCATCCCTTCGGTATCCTCGATCGGGCCGGGTGCGATGCCGTTGACGCGGATGCCGTGGCGGCCCCATTCGACCGAGAGGTTCCGCGTTATCGCGTCGACACCGGCCTTAGCCGCCGAGACGTGTATCTGCATCGGCGTCGCAAGATAGTGCAGCGTTGCCGAGATGTTGATGATCTGCCCTTTGCTTTGCTTCAGTGCTTCGAATGCTGCCCGCGAAACATTGAAAGTTCCCTTTGTGTCGATATCGACCACCGTACCAAAACCGTTCGCCGAAAGCTGGTCGGCGGCGCACAGAAAATTTCCGGCCGCGCCGTTCACAACAATATCGATCCTCCCGTAATGCTCTAGTGTTTGCGCGATAGCATTCTCAACCGCCGCATAGTCCCGCACGTCGGCCGCGACCGCGAGGCATTCCCCGCCATTCTCTTCGATGAACTGCTTCTGCGGGATGAGATTTTCCTCTTTTCGGCTCGTGATTGCGAGCCTCGCACCATGTCGCGCGAACGCCCGGGCGACACCGCCCGTGATCCCCGTTCCTCCGCCGGTGACGAATGCAACTTTGCCCTGTAAAATGTTGTCAGCGAAAACCTTTTCGGTCATGGCTACGAATCTTACCACAGAGGCACAGAGACGCAGAGAAAACCAAAACAAATGATCGGAAAAGACCACAAGGGACGCAAACAGCGAACGTTTTCATTCTGGTCATATCTGTCTCTGTGCCTCTGTGTCTCTGTGGTGAGTCTGTCGTGCAGCTCAAAGCCCACCGACATGCGTTCCCTGGTGCCGGTCGAGACGCTCGTTTACCTCGAAACCAACGATCTCGCCGCCGCGATCCAACCGGTCGTCGACAGCAAACCGTTCACCGAGGCCGCGCGGTCTAAACCCGATCTTTCGCCATTAAAGGGTGTGCAGCTCGCGCTGGCAGTGACCGGATTCGAGACCGCGGACGGTGAGAGCGTTCGACCAAGGTTCGTTGCCGTGGCCGACACTCACGCATGGAACTATCAGGCCGTTCGATTCGCCGAAGAGAAGCTCGGCAGTTTTGTTGAGGACATTTACAAAAGCGAGCCAAGGCTTGAGAGATCGGATGCAAAGGGCGGCCGGTTCTTCGTTTGGACCGCCGGCGACCGCCGAAAAGCTTACGCCCTGGTAGTCGACAGCATGATCTATTTTGGCAACGACGAATCGGCCATCGACAAGTGCCTCGCCGTTCGTCGGGGCGAGGCAGACAGCTTCGCTAAGGCCGGCGGATCTCCGCCGCCGCAGGCCGCCCTCGGTTCGGGCCATATTTCAACCGACGGCATCGGACAGATCGCGGCATTGCTTGGGGCGAAGTTCGCCTCGGTCGCGAGCGACGACGCAGAATTGCGAGATGCGATCTCTTCGGTGCTGCCGGGTGAGATCCGCGGTACTGTTACCCAGATCGATTGGGCGATGACTCGTACCGATCAGGGCATCGAAGACCGGTACCAGGTCACGATACCCGCAAACCGGCCGCCGGGCGAGATGGTCTCGGAGATCGGACTGTCGCTGAGCGAGAGCATCCAGGAGACGACCGGCGACGAATTGGCGGACGTATTCGGCATTGAGAGGTCGGGCGCGGCCGGAGCGAATCAGACCTATTCTCAGGAGAATCGGACAACCTCGTCTGGCCTCGAACGACGGACCGTCTCGGACCTTGGATTCATCGGCTGGATGATCGAGCAGATGTCTCAGGATTGAGCGGCTATTTCCGTTTCGCCCCTCTTTTCAGCTTCCTGACATTCTGCTCTATCCATCTTTCGGCTTCTTCGTAACGGTCAAACCGCCGCTCGTCGCGTTTGAACTCGGGTGTGTGGTAGTAACGGCGGCCGTTGATGTGCTTCGGCGGGTGAGCGATGTGCAGCATCTCGTGAAAAAGTACGTATTCGACGATAAATCGCGGAACCTGTTTTGAATCCAATGACTTGCTTATCGCAACGTGGTCATGGGTCGCATCGTGATGGCCGAGAATGCGGTAGGTTTTCTTCGCCGACCAGGTGAGACTGGGCTTGCGTATCCAACTGCCAAAATACCGCTTGTTGACGGCAGCAAAGATCTCGTCGAGGTCGTACACCTCTCCTTTTGAGGTGGTCACCACCTTGCGTCCGTGGGTTTTCTTGCTTTGGATCGCACGCCGGCGGATCGCATCCGAATCTATGTACGCCTCATACACGGCTCGAGCGTCGTCCGGTATCTTCTTACGCAGCAGCTTGCCGGTCAGCACATAAGCCAGACCTCGGTGAGGCCCAAGCGGCATCTCACGACAGATCTCGCCAATACGCACGAAAACGTCGCCGTTGCGTATCCTGATCGTGTGATTTATCCCGACATACGGGTAAAATGAGACGTGGATAGGAGGCACGCGTTTTCGCGGATGGTAAAACCGAAACGCTTCTTCGTAAACGGCACGAATTCGTTCTTCTGACTGCACAAGAATGTTTAGCGAGTTTTAACTTTTTCTTGACACTTTGGCTGGCAAAATGCTATCCCTTTATATGGGAATAGCATACAGCCATTCGGCGGTATGCGACAAACTCACCCAAAACGGATGTCTGTCCGCGACTCAGTCCCAGGCAGCGAGAAAAGTACCGGTTTTCCAGATTCTCGCGGACAGGTCATCCTTACAGCGATCATCAACGAACACTTCGTCACGGGCGAGCCTGTCGGCTCGAAAGTCCTGGCAGAACGGTTTGCCAACGCTTCCGGTATGAGCTCGGCCACCATTCGCAACGTGATGGGTGAACTTGAGGAACTGGGGATGCTTGAGCAGCCTCACACCTCGGCCGGTCGCGTTCCGACGGACAAAGGGTACCGGTTCTACGTTGATAATTTGCTGGGCGTTCTGAGCATTTCGAACGACGACCTCTCTCGCATCGACGAAGAGTTCGGACTGAATGCCCGCGACGCGGCGGAAACTCCCGACCGCCTCATGGAACGCACCTCTCACTTGCTTTCTGCTCTTTCAAATAATGTGGGCATCGTTGTATCGCCATCATTGGCGAATGATCGCCTGCAGCATATCGAGTTTGTCAATCTTAGCGACAACAGGATCCTCGTCGTGCTCGTCTCGGCTCCGAATATTGTTCACAACAAGATCATTCGGCTGAACGTGGCTTTCTCGAAAGAGGAGCTGGAACGAACCGCGAACTATCTGAACGCGGAGTTTGTCGGTAAGACATTGGCTGAGACGCGTGCCGAGATCCTGCGATTGATGCACGAGGAAAAGACCTTGTTCGACAAGCTCCTGCAAACGGCGGTGATCCTTTGTTCTCAGAGTATCGAGGGCGAAGAGGCAGCCGGCGAGGTTTTTGTTGACGGGACGTCGAACATCCTGACCAAAGGCGACTTCGCCGACCTCGAACGTCTCCGCCAGTTGCTCCATGCTATCGGCGAACGCTCGCGACTTATGCAGATCCTCAACGAATGTATCGATCGCGAGGCTTCCGAGAGCAGGGTGCAGGTTGTAATTGGCACCGAGAACCGGACGCCGTCTCTACAGAGCTGCACGCTGATATCGGCCCCGTACCGCGTGGGCAACAGCTCGGCAGTAGGGACCCTGAGCGTTCTTGGCCCGACCCGGATCGAATACGCCCGGATGATCTCGATAGTCTCCTACGTCGCCCGAACCCTTGAAAAGATGATGTCCGCCGATATATCCCGAAACTAGGTTAAAGCAATGCTCCCGCATTGCAGTCCGATGACCCCGACAGAAAACATACCCCGCCCGCTCGAAGCGCTGGATGAGATCGACCTGGATGCAGGCTCGTCGGTCGAGGATTTCATCAAGGAGCTCGAGGCAAAGGAAAAGGACCTTCATATCACCGCCGATTACCAGATCGAGGTCGAGGATTCCGACTTTGATCCGGAGGCGGTACCTGAGTTTGTGCGAGAAGCTCTGGACGGCTCGAGCGCTCGCGAACCTGAAGCCCCCGCCGTTGCATCGACACCTCAGCCGGGCATGAAAACGCGGGTGTACGAGCTCGAGCGCGAAGTCGAAAAGTTGACGGCGCGCATTGCCGAATTGAAGGAAGAACGTAACGATATTCAGGAAAAGAGCGATCGGCGGCTGAAGGATTTTGAGAGTTATAAGTACCGAATGGATCGCGAGCGGCGCGGATCGTTCATCGATCAGATCGCCAATCTTGCGTCGCAGATGCTGCCGGTCCTGGACAATCTCGACCGCGCTCTCGATTCGGTCGAGAAAAGCGCCTCGGAAAAGACGGCGGATTTTCAGCAGTTTTACGATGGGATAGTGCTCGTCAACCAACAGGTGAACGAAGTATTCGCCGAGATGGGCGTCCAGCCGATCATTGCGGTTGGAGAGACCTTCGACCCGAACCTTCACGAAGCCGTCGCGACAGAAGACCGTGACGACGTTCCGCACAACTCGATATCAGGCGAGATGCTTCGAGGTTGGCGGATCGGGAACAAGGTGATCCGACATTCTCTCGTAAAGGTCACCGTCGCGCCCACTCCGGCCCGGCCCGCCGCAGCCCAGGAGCCAATTCCCGAGCCGACCGAAATGCTCCCAGATCCCGCCGAAACTCCCATTGACGAATGATCCCGCCTTCAGACTCACTCACCAGGAAACCCCTACCGCTATGGGCAAAGTAATTGGAATCGATCTTGGCACAACGAACTGCTGCGTTGCCGTTCTCGAGGGCGGCACCGTACAGATCATCTCGAACAAAGAGGGTGGCCGGACGACGCCTTCCGTGGTCGGCTTTACCGATAAGGACGAGCGCCTCGTCGGCCAGATCGCGAAGCGTCAGGCCGTAACGAACGCTGTCAACACTCTCTACGCCGTCAAACGCCTTATCGGGCGCAAGTTCGATTCGCCTGAGGTCGATAAGATGCGCGAGACGGTGCCTTTTGAGATCGTTAAGGCCCCCAATGGCGACGCGCACATCAAAGTGCTCGATCGCATCTATAGCCCGCCCGAGATCTGCGCTATCATCCTGCAGCGATTGAAGTTAGCGGCCGAAGAGTTCCTTGCCGACAAGATCTCGGAAGCCATCATTACGGTTCCGGCCTACTTTGACGACATGCAGCGCCAGGCGACGCGCGACGCGGGCAAGATCGCCGGACTCGAGGTCGAGCGCATCATAAACGAGCCGACCGCCGCCGCCCTCGCCTATGGGTTCGGTAAGAGTAAAACGGAAAAAGTTGCGGTATACGACCTCGGCGGCGGCACGTTCGACATTTCGATCCTCGAGATAAACGACGGCGTCTTCGAGGTGCTCTCGACATCAGGCAACACTTTCCTCGGCGGTGAAGACTTTGACCAGCGGATCATCGAGTGGATGGTCGACGGCTTCAAAACAGAACACGGAATAGACCTAAAAGGTGATCGCCTCGCACTCCAGCGCTTAAAGGAAGCGGCGGAGCGGGCCAAATGCGAACTGTCCAGCGTGACCGAGACCAACATCAGCCTGCCGTTCATCGCGGCCGACCCTACCGGTCCGAAACACATTAACGCGACACTGACGCGTGACAAATTTGAGGAGTTGGTCCGCGACCTCGTCGAATCCTCGGTGGAGCCATGCCAAAAGGCGCTCTGGGACGCCAAGCTCCAGCCGAAGGACATCGACAAGGTCATCCTCGTCGGCGGGCAAACGCGCTCGCCGATCATAACGCGCACGGTCACAGAGGTTTTCGGAAAGGAACCGTCTTCGGAGATCAACCCGGACGAGGTTGTCGCGATGGGCGCGGCGATCCAGGGCGGAGTTCTTACCGGTGACGTCAAGGACATTGTCCTTCTCGACGTTCTGCCGCTCAGTTTGGGACTCGAAACGCGCGGTGGACTTTTCGTCAAGCTTATCTCCCGCAACTCGACGATCCCGCTCAAGAACACAATGACGTTTACGACCGTTGTCGACAATCAGCAATCGGTCGAGATCCACATCTTACAGGGTGAACGCGAGATCGCTTCGGCCAACCGGAGTCTCGCCAAGTTCGAACTCGTGGGCATCCCGCCGGCACCGCGCGGCATTCCGCAGGTGGACGTCACGTTTGAGGTTGACGCAAACGGCATAGTCAGCGTTTCCGCAAAGGATAAGATGACAGGCCTGGAACAGGCCGTTCAGATCACGCCATCCTCCGGCTTGTCGCCCGACGAGATCGAACGTCTGATCATCGAAGCCGAAACTTCGATCGAAAAAGACCGCGGAGAAAAAGAGCTGATTGTGGAACGCAACAAGCTTGACACCCTCATCCGGAACGCTCGCCGTGCGATGGCGGAGGTCGGAAAATCGTTCGACATCGAAGAACAGCAGGCAATAAACGGAGCGTTGAATGACGCTGAAGGAATGCTGGCCTCGACAAGCGTCGATGAGATCAAGATCCAGCTCGAGAAGGTGGAAAGCGCCGCCAACCGGATCACCGCCGCGATGCTAACGATGACCTGATCCGAGTTCTGGCTCGGTGTTCTGGGGGAGCGGCTTTCGGACGATCCTCACTCCTTTGGCAGGCACTCTTGCCATCGACCGTCCAACCCCCAAAATGGGCTTGAGAAATGCGGGCCGTTATTGCAAAATAATAGGGCGTCAACTCGACCGTTGAGTTGACGCTTTTCAAATTTGAGATCTCGAATCTCAGATAGGCGATCTTACGGTGGGTTTGTGAGTACATGACCAAACGCGACTATTACGAGATCCTCGGCGTAACAAGGACGGCATCGGACGCCGATATCAAGCGGGCCTATCGCGCGCTCGCGGTCCAGCATCACCCCGACAAGAACCCCGACGATCCGCACGCCGAAGAAAAGTTCAAGGAGGCCGCCGAGGCCTACGCCGTGCTCTCGGATACAAAAAAACGGGCCGCCTACGATCAGTTCGGGCACCAGGGCGTTGGTGGGGGGGGATTTGGTTTTGATCCCGGGTTCTCGAATATCGAGGACCTTTTCGAGGTGTTCGGGTTTGGGGATGTGTTTGGAGGCCGCGGACGTCGGACCACGGTCCAACGCGGCTCCGATCTCAGATACGACCTTGAGATCAAGCTCGAGGACGCGGCCACCGGCCGCGATGAGAAACTGAGGATACCGCGGCTCGAAACTTGTCTTGAATGTGCCGGTTCCGGGGCCGAGGCGGGCACCCAGCCGGAGACGTGCGTGACTTGCGGCGGAAGCGGGCAGACGAGATATCAGCAGGGCTTCTTCAGCGTTATGCGTACCTGTCCGAATTGCTCGGGCAAGGGACGCATAATTAAAACGCCGTGCAGCGCGTGCCGTGGACAGGGCCGCGTCGAGAACGAGAAAGCGATCGAGATCAGGATACCGGCCGGCGTCGAGACCGGCTCGCGGCTGCGCGTCAGCGGCGAAGGCGAAGCCGGCGTGAACGGCGGGCCTTCGGGCGACCTGTTCATCGTGATACATGTCGCCGAGCACGAGCGTTTTGAACGCCAGGGCTCGAATCTATACACTGCGGTGCCCGTAAGTTTCGCCCAAGCGGCTCTCGGGTCGGACATAAGGGTCAAAACACTCGATGATGAACAGGACCTGAAGATCCCCGCCGGCACACAGACCGGGACGGTCTTTCGCCTAAAGGGCCACGGCATGCCGGACCTCGGCGGCAGTGGACGCGGCGATCTTTTTGTAGCGGTCACGCTAGTTACGCCCAAAACGTTGACCAGGGAGCAGCGCCGTTTGCTCGAAGAACTCGCCCAGATCGAGACCCACGACTTCGCAGACCAGTCGTTTATCGACAAAGTCCGAAACATCTTTAGCTAAAACGACAAAGGGGCCGAATGGCCCCTCTCAAAGATCCAGGCATTGGGTGCTTCGTTAAGAAGCACCCTTTGCTCTTTTAGGTTTACTGAACG
>CAZSOE010000076.1:0-8307 GCA_964608335.1 uncultured Chloracidobacterium sp. | reverse complement strand
GTTTGTGGCGAGAACATGCGGCGCCGGCCTGTCTCCGTACCCTTTGTGTCTTCCCTTTGCGCCCTTTGTGTTGGGTCCGATCCTTAAGGAACACAAGGGCACAAAGGTATTACTACAAGCCCGCAAAGCACCTGGGCTAGTTCCGCAAATCGCCCTTGGCCGATCTGGTCACGGGCCGCCGCGACGGAAAAGGGTCCATTACAGCCTGAAACGCCCCACGGACGAGAAGGCGGCCGAGCTTTTTGACGCGACGATCAAGATGCTCGAGTCGGACCCGGAGATGATCTCGGACCGCAAACGGCTTATCGATTTCTGCTGCGCGCCGGAAGCCCCGGTTCTGATCAAGGGTCGGGCGAAAAGTTGAACTGACCAGGTCCTTATTGAAGTGTGAGTCCGCAGCGGCCGCAAAAGCGGATGTTCGGCGGATAGGTGTTGCCGCAGCGCTGGCACGTTCGCCCCGGGGGCGGCATCGGCGCGGCTCCCGGCATGCTGCGGCCGGATGGATAGGACCGGGGCATCGAGCCCGAGGAACCGCTCGGGTTCATACTCAGTCCGCAGCGGCCGCAGAAACGTGCATTGGCCTGAAGAGTGTTGCCGCAACGTGGACATGGGTACGCTCCCGGATCACCGGCGCTGACCGGCACGAAATGACCGCCCCCGCAACGCCCGCAGAACCTGACGCCCTCGGCAAATCGCGACTGGCAATTTGAGCACGCGACGATGCCCGGTATGACACTCGTGTGCATCGCACCCGCGCTGCTTCCCTGCGAAGATGACGGCTGGCTGCCCCGCTTCGAGCGAAGCTGGGCCTGGATCACCTGCTCGTTCGCATCGGCGCGGATCTCGATCACCCGTTCGTCATCCCGCTCGCCGGTCATCGAAACCCGCAGCACGTGCTGGCCCGGAGGTACGTCGCTCAGCACCACACGTCCGGTGCTGCCCACACTCGCGCGGCGCTCGTCATCGACATAGACCTCGGCTCCCGCCGGCCCGAGGATCACCAGCCGGGAACGCGTTGAACGGCCACCTTCGGAAACATCTTCGGACGCACCTTCGAGTTCGACGATCCACTCGGCCACGCTCGCCGGGCGCAAGTTTGGGTCGGTCTCGAGCGCATGCATGATCACTCGGTCGACGTCCGACGGCACGTCCGAACGGATCGACGCGAGCGGCTGCGGCTTCTGCATCACCTTTTGCATCACGAGCTGCATCAGCTCGCCCGTAAACGGCGTTTTGCCGCCGAGCATCAGATAAGCGATCGTGCCGAGCGCGTAGAGGTCGGCGCGTTTGTCGATTCCGATCTCGGGCTGCATCTGCTCGGGCGACATGAATTCGGGCGTGCCGATGATGCCGCGCGACGAAGGCGTCGCGCCCGAGCTGATGTCCGTCACGGTCTGGCTGACGATCTTTGCCAGGCCAAAGTCGCCGACCTTTACAAACCCGTCGCCGCCCTTGCCTCGGTTCATTATGAAGATGTTCGCCGGCTTCAGATCGCGATGCAGGATGCCGAGGTCGTGGGCCGCATCGACGCCGTCGGCGATCTGACGGAGCAGCCGTACCGCGCGTTTTACGGGCAATGTGCCTTCCCTGCGGAGCAGCTTGTGCAGCGTCTCGCCTTCGACGTATTCCATCACGAGATAAAAAACGCCGTCGTCCGTTTCGCCAAAATCCGAAACGCTGACCGTGTTGGGATGCTGGATCGAAGCCGCCGCCTGCGCCTCGCGTTCGAATCGCGCGATCGCCTCGCCTTCCTGAAGGTTGTCGCTCGAAAGAATGTCCTGCCTTACGGTTTTGACCGCGAGCTTCTTGGTCGCAAACTTCTTATCGCTCGCCAGATACACCTGGCCCATCGCACCCCGGCCGAGCCGCCGCTCGAGCAGATAGCGGCCCGCGATCGTTTGCGGACCCGGCAAACTCAGCCGCGTCGCCGTCCCGTCATCCGGACACTCCGCGACCTCGTCCGCAAAACACAACTCGCATTTCGGGCATTCCTTCATGGGCCAACAGTTATTTTCAACACAAACACCCTAAGGTGCAAAGGCCTTCCGCAGGGTTACTTATTAATTACTAATTACTGATTATTAATTTCTCGGCAGAAATCCGATGAACGATACTTTGCCGACCGAAATACTCGTTTGCTATAATCCGACTTTGTTTCTGGGTCGTTAGCTCAGTTGGTAGAGCAACGGACTCTTAATCCGTGGGTCGCAGGTTCGATCCCTGCACGGCCTACCAGAAGGGCAATGCACAATGCAGGGTGCGCAATGCACAATTTGCATTGTGCATTGTGCATTGTTCTCATACTTTGTCGCGCCACGCCAGCACTTCTTCGCGGAGGATCGGGTTCTGTTGAAAGCTGCCGGTATGGCCCTGGGCGGCGGTGGCGCGTTGGATGTGCCAGTAGCTGAGGCCGAGTTTGCCGATAGCGCGAAGGTAGTTGCTGCGGGCACGGAACTTCCCTGCAAAGATCCCGCCAAAGAGCCAGCGCGTACTCCCAATCGCCGAGGTCGCGACCTTGAGATCCTTCTCCGGAATTAGGCCGCGGGCAACGTCGATGGCAAGCATATCGTTCAGGATCCGCCGCTGCCGCCGCATCAGAAAGTAAATAAATACGACAAAGATCAGGAACAACGGTATCTCCAGCACGAGATATCCGGTAAAGAACCCGCAAAGCCCGATGTTCTCATTGCCGAGGCCGAGGTTCGTACACGTTCCGCCCAGACCGACGCCGAGCAGAGCGGCCGTTACGACGAGGCCCATTGCGTTCCAGACGCCGTGTAGAAAAACGGCCATGCAATAGCCGAGCACCGGCATCATGAATCGCACCATGCCCTTATGCGATTCGCGTGCGATCCCGCAACCAATGCCCGTCATCGACGTAAAAGTAACGTGCGCGAACGGCGACAAGATTCCGCGAAGCGTGAACAAAAACAGGAAGCTTAGCAGGGCGTTCGACGTTGCTCCGTAATCGGCGTACGCGCGATTGAGTCCTTCGCCGTAGTACATCACGTTCTCGACGGTGGCAAACCCGAGTGCGATCACGCCGCCATAGACGATGCCGTCGAGTATGTCGTCAAAATAGCGCCGGAAAAAAAGAAGCAGGATAAG
Source organism: uncultured Chloracidobacterium sp. (assembly GCA_964608335.1). Lineage (GTDB taxonomy): Bacteria > Acidobacteriota > Blastocatellia > Pyrinomonadales > Pyrinomonadaceae > OLB17. The sequence goes on along the minus strand of CAZSOE010000076.1, from coordinate 5,199 downwards.
AAGACCTATCCCTTTCGAAGCCTCTTCGACCACCGGCGCCGAAATAACGGCGGTCGCGACCTGCGCAATGTCCGGGTCGCCGCTTCCAACAAATACGGCGACCCCGAAGAACGTGTTGACAAAGAACGAGACGATCACCGCGACGAGCGCACCCCAGGCAAAAGAAAGCGCGAGCAGCCAGAACGGTTCCGGGTCGTAGCGGTCGATGCCGACCAGCGGCAGGATATAGAGCGCAGCGGGCGTAAAAGCGATCAGTGACGCGAGCACCGCCGGCACGAACCCGAGACTCTTGAACATTATCGCGATGACGATCAGCACCAGCGGGATCGAAAGCATTATCGCGATGCCGAGCCCGATGTAGAGATTAGCCTTCTTCGGCCGTTGCGGAGCGGCAGCACGGCCGAGACCGATGTTCTTGAGCGAAGCCGATACGCTTATCGGTTCCAGTTTCGCGGCCTGATCAAAACTCTTGATCTCGAACTGTCTATATTCCTCAGGAGCGGCGGCAGGCGCACCGTCGATCGTAATGTTCGCCGCGACACCGCCGCGGCCGAATTCGATCACGTCACCCGACGACAGCCTTACCGCATCGACGCGCGCGCCGTTGACATAAGTTCCGTTCGTGCTCTGGTTGTCCGTGAGGTAAAAGCCGTCGGGCCGCGCCTCGATGAACGCGTGCTGCTTCGAAGCGAGTCGCTCGGCGTTCGGGTCGAACCGGACACTGCAGGTTTGACCCCGTCCGATCGTGAGAAAGCCGGTTTCGAGGTCGAAGGAGCGGCCCGCGAGCGTGCCACTGGTGATCGACAGCCGCAATTTCATACAGCAATCATAAAAACAAAAGCCTCAAAGTCAAGAAAGACCTCGACTTAAAGACTCGTTGTGGGTTAAACGCGTGGGGTCGATCAGTGTTTGTTCCTTTGTGTCCGGGCTTTAGGTCCGGGCTTTGTGTCCTTTGTGTTGAAAGACCCCTAAACACAGAGGACATAGAGAGAAGACACAAAGGCCACTAAGCGGAGGCGGATTACTGTCAGGCTGTTCGCTTGGTCGTTGGTCTATTGAGGCTGGACGGAGGATGGCGACGGGCGATCACCGGACTGACCGAATGCTCGCTCGAACCCGGTTGCATTGGCGCTGTTCAAGCGGTACCAGACATTCGTACTCGGGCGAAATACCGAAACGTCTGCCCGGCCGTCGCCGTCGTAATCGGCCGGCACCGGAATGTCTTCGGCGATGCCAAACGCGTATCCGTGTAAAGCCTGGTTAGACGGGTCGAGAATGTACCAAGTCCCGTTCGCGGGGCGATAGATCGCAAAGTCTGTAACGCCGTTGCCGTCAAAATCACCGGTCGCCGGCTTATCACCAAGCGTTCCCCATGCCGCGCCGAAGGGAATCGACGTCGAGCTCGGCAGAACGTACCATGCGCCGTTCGACGGCCGCCAAACCGCGACATCCATCTTGCCGTCGCCCTCGAAATCGCCGAAGACCGGCTTGTCGCCGGCGGCACCCCAGATCACGGTCTTGATGCCGAGTGTCGACTGCATTATGTACCAGACGCCGGTCGACGGCCGCCACACTGCGATGTCGACGCGCCCGTCCGAGTCGTAATCGGCCGCGACGGGAATATCACTGCTCGCGCCGAACTGCACGACGAGCGAATTCACAGGGTCGGTCGTGCGGCTTATCCACCATGTACCGGTCGACGGACGAAAGATCGCCCGATCTGCAAGGCCGTCACCGTCATAATCGCCCGGTTGGATGATGTCGCCGTTCTGGCCATAGAAGGAAACGAAACTGAGCGGGCTGCCGCTGAACTGGATCTGCCATGCGCCGTCCGAAGGTCGGAATACCGAGAGATCGGTCTTGGAATCGCCGTCGAAATCGGAGATTTCGTTGCGCGGTGTTCCCGAGATCTCGCTTGCGTCGAGAACAAGCAGGCCGTTTCTCAGATCGCCTGCCAGCACCTTGTCCTGCCCAAGAAACGGAAACACAGCCCAGTTGCCGTCATAGCTCGTCGGCAGTAAATTTTGCCGAAATTCAGAACCGCACACAAGGTCCCACGGCTCGGCTTCGGCAAGCGAACGCTCCTCATCCGGCGGTTGGGCAAAAGCGTTCTCGAACGTATCGTATTGTCCGACATGCGTGGGCGACGCCGGGCTTGTAATATCGAAGACCTGAACGCCTGCCTGATACCACGATACGTATAGGTAATTCCCCATCACAACCGGGTTGTGCGGGCTAACGGCGTTCAGCCCGAGATCCTGCATCGTCAGGCTGTTGACCAGAAGCGGCGTCGCCGGGTCCGAAATGTTGTAAACGCGGACGTCGCCGGTGCCGTTGTTGGTTTCGCGGCAACTGTAAAGGAACTTGCCGTCCTCGCTCGGCCATGAGCTGTGCATGTTATTGCCGGCTGTGATACTCGTCGTATCCTCGATAAACCCGAGCAGCGTCGGCGCCTGCGAAGCGATATTCGCTATGTCGTAGATCTCCGTCCTTCCGCGGCTCGCTCCGCTCCCCCATCCAGAAGTGAATAGCCGGTTTCCCCTGACGACCATCGCGTGGACCCAAACAGGCTCCGACGGGTTGAGTTCCCGGACGAGGAACGGACTCGCCGGTACGGTTATGTCGATGATCTTGAGCAGCTTGCTGGTGAAGCCGTTGAAATTCTCGATGAGATAATCGCGGCCATTCTGGCGGAATACGACCATCTCGTGGATCGAACTGAAACCGGCGCCGCTGGCTGGTGTCACGACACCAAGCACGGCCGGGGCATAGGGGTTGGTAAGGTCGACTATATGAACCCCACCGCCGTTACCGCTGCCGAAATAGCCGCGACCGTTGAAGATGATCGCCTCGAGGAACTGCTGATCGCTGCCGGGGTTGTACCAGCTCGCCAGGACCGGCGAGTCGGGATCGGTGAGGTCGTAAATGAAAACGCCGCGGCAGCCATAGCTGCCCTGAACCGCAGTCGTACCTTCGGCGAAGATGTCCGCGAACCTCAGATTCGACCCGCTGGCGCAGACCGGTGTGATCTTCGAGCGGAGTCGGACCTTCTGCGACAAGACGGCCGCCGGGAGTACTAGCAGGACAACGGCCAAAACGATCAGCCGGTAAAACATCATGGCTCTGAATCGGAAACGCAGCATGTTCGGCAGTGTAACGTTACTTTCCCCTATTTCGCTGTCTCAACGCAACCAAAAAAGCTTGCCGCCTACTCTCGCGACAAGCCTTTCGGTGTGATGGTCCTCGTCCTATGAAACAGCCTGCAGCGCTTCCCGCATCACGAGGTCGAACGTGCCCGGTCCGACTTTCCGAAATCGTCGGTTTCGATTGAGCGAAACCGCTATCGAGATCGTCGGATTGTTTCCCTTGAACCTCATTCCGCCGGCAACAAGCAGATTATAAAGTTCGTTGACATGCAATGGGCCGCTCGCCTCGCGAAGCAGGAGAGTGCAAGCCTGAGTGATCGTCCGGTCGTTAAAGCGATTGCTTATCGGTTCGAGATTATTCGAGATCGACGGTATTCCCCGGCTCTGGTGAATATAGTGTACCGACGAACTTCTGCCGTTCGCCGCACCGACGGATTCGGCGTACGGAAGCATCGGTTCGTCCGTCAAACTGACCGACGTCCCGAGTGTCATGGGCCGGCTTCCCGCACGCATCGCGACCAAAAGGCTGTCGATCGCTTTCTCGGTCTGCTGGGCGCTGCTCTCGAGCGCCGCGATCTCAAGCCGAAGATGCTCAACCTCGCCCTCGGCCTCCCGAAGCCGCGCGACCAGGCGGTTCTGAGCGTTCCGCGTTTGGCGCAGACTTTGTTCAAGTGTTGCTATAAGATTCTCGTCTAACATATTGCAACTGATTGACTTACGGGATAGCCCACGAACCGCTGGTTGCGTGTTGGGACGATTCAAACCTCTCGTTCGACCACAAAGGCCAATACGTCTTCCAAAGAAGAACGATACTCGGTTTGGGGCAAAACCTCAAGACTTTTTTTCGCACTATCGGCGTGGCCCCGCGCCCGCGCCTGTACCTCGGCAAAGATCCCGAGCTCGCGAAGGCGGGTCCGAAGCTCGTCGCGAGATAGGGTCTCATACTCACCGTCCCGCATTATCCCCAGGATAGGCTCTCGAAGGTCGGGACGTGCGTTAAGCAAAAGAATAAGAGGCAGGGTGATCTTCCCTTCGAGCAGGTCAGAGCCGACCGCTTTACCCAGGCTGCGGCTGTCCCCCGTCAGGTCAAGAAGGTCGTCAGAAAGTTGAAATGCGATGCCCAGTTCAAGTCCGAAGCCTCGCAGCGCGCGTTTTGTTGCGGCATCTGCGCCGGCCAGAACCGCACCGACCTCGCAGCAGGCCGCAAACAGGTAGGCCGTTTTTCGACGGAGGATTTCCATGTGGGTTTCTTCATCCAGATCGACATTGCCGATAACGGTCAGCTGGATCAGTTCGCCCTCGGTCATCTTTCGAGTCAGCTCGGTGATGATGTCGAGGATCTCGAGTGAACGCTCCCGCAGGCTTGTCTCAAAGGCCGACATATACAGCCAGTCGCCCATTAGAACGGCGGCTTGATTCCCAAAACGAGCGTTCACCGACGGACGGCGGCGGCGAAGCTCGGCATTGTCGATGATGTCGTCGTGAACAAGCGTCGCGGTATGAAGCATCTCCATGACGGCGGCCATTCGGATGACGCTTTCACTCGATCCGTCGCCGCCGGCCGCTTGGTTCGCAAGCACGAGCAGCGCCGGGCGGACGCGCTTCCCGCCCGATGAGCGAATGTAGTCGCCCAGATAGTCGATGACCTGGATGTTCGAGCCGACCTGGCGCTCGAATTCTCTCTCGACCAGTGCCATCTCGCGGTGCACGAGTCCGAAGATGCGCCCGGTGGATTCCGGTAAGTGCCTCTGCCTCGCAAACGCAAATGGCTGCATTAGTTTGACCGGTAGTTATCGAATTTCATGTCGATCCCGAAGTCCTTTGCCTTGAGGCCGGCGATCACGTCCTGCAGAGTGTCGCGGTCCTTGCCGGAGATGCGCACAGTTTCACCCTGGATCGACGCCTGGACCTTGAACTTACCGTCCTTTATGAAGCGAACGACTTCTTTGGCCTTTTCGATCGGAATTCCCTGCTGGATCTTGACCGACTGCCGAACAGTTCCGCCTGCCGCGGGCTCGACCTTTTGATAATCCAGGGCCTTGAGCGAGACGCC
>CAZSOE010000075.1:0-8308 GCA_964608335.1 uncultured Chloracidobacterium sp. | reverse complement strand
TGGGGTGTTTCGATGAGCCCTTTCATCAACTATGCGTCAAGCCGGCCTTTCAATATTACGCGAGGCGTGGACGTCAACGGCGACGGCTCTTTCATCGAGCGGCCGACGTTCGGCGAGCTGGGAAGCAAGTGCGGTCTTCTTGGTTTGACCGCATCGTTCTGTGACGTTTCGGGTTTTGATCCGAGCCTTATCATCCCGCGGAATTTTGGCGATGGTCCCTCGAGCATTTCCGTCAACATGCGGCTGAGTAAGACGTTCTCCTTTGGCAAGTCGCCCGAGCAGATCGCCGCAGGCAATACCGGCGGTGGCGGAAATGCCAATCGCGGTGGTGGCGGTGGTGCCGGCGGCGGCGGCCGTGGCCCCGGCGGCGGCGGACCTCAAATGGTCATGATGGGCGGCGGTGGCGGCGGCGGCCCGATGATGATGGGTGGTTTTGGCGGCGGAGGCCGTAAGCCGTACAACCTGAATTTTAGCCTTTCCGCAAATAACCTCTTTAATAAGGTTAACTTAGGTAGCCCGATCGGGAACCTCACCTCGAGCCGTTTCGGTCAGTCGACTACGACCGGCGGTGGCTTTGGCGGATTCGGTGGGGGCGGCGGAGGCAACGCCAACCGGCGTATCGAGCTTCAAATGCGGTTTAGCTGGTAAGCCGGCCGGGCCAGTGAACAACTCGAGGGGCGAAAGCGTATCAAGCTTCGCCCCTCTTTTGTTTGTATAATTGGTGTGAGAGTGAATAGCCGTATGCGAAAACTTTTACTGTGCCTCATTGCTGTCCTGGCGGTCGCTCCCGTCATGTCCCAGGGCGGGCCGACAACGACCAAAACGCGAAGCGATAAGACCGCGGCACCGGCCACGCCGCTCGATATGGCAAAGGCGGCGTTGGAAGCCCACGGCGGCGATAAATTCAAGAAGGTCAGGTCGCTGGTCGTCAGGGGATCGGTCGATGTGAACGTATTCAACCAGAGCGTGCCTGGAACGTTCTCGACGGTTTTCAGCGGCGATAAATACTACTTTGAGTTGGTGAGCATCGTCCAGCAGCTAAAGCAGGTTTATGACGGCCGCGAGACCTATTCCTCGATCCAGGGCCTCGCTCTGCCGCCGGTAACGATCGTCGGGTTCCCCGTTCTCGCCCGCGTCGGTGATAACGGCTTTACCGTCTCGGCCCTGCCCGAGGGCTCGAAGAAAAAGCGCGGTTTTAGGATCACGTCGCCCGAAGGGTTCTATACGGATTTCAGCGTCGACGAGAAGACGGGGCGCATCAAGGGATACGAGTCGGCCTTCGAAGTAAGCGGCGGACGCGTCGTCACGACGGCGGTCGACATTGACGAGGTTTTGACGGTCGACGGAGTGTTGGTTCCAAAGAAGTACGCCCAGCGCTTCGATCTCGGCACGATAACCGCCTACACGACGTTCAAGGCAAAAGAGATCCTAGTCAATTCGAAGATCGATGAGACCTTTTTCACGTTGCCGAAGTAAGTTACAGAGTGCCAGAGTGGAGAGTACCAGAGACGGGGCCTTACGGTGCGCGTAGGTATTTGGCAAGCGCCAACGTCATTTTTGAGATCTCGCCGACCAAACCGTAGACTCTGGTACTCTGCAACTTAAGCTGCGAACCGGCTGGCCTTCCACCAATCGACAGTGCGACGGAGTCCGTCCTCGAGTCCGACAAGCTTCGAGTAGCCAAGCCACTCGACCGCCCTCGAGTTGTCCGCCTGCGAGTCGTGCACATCGCCGGGCCGCGGCTCCTCGTAGGTGGGAACGGCATCGGGTCGGCCGGTTATGTCCTTTAGAACATCGAGCAAGTCATTCAGTGTGATCCGCTCGCCGTTCGCGACGTTTACGACCTGGCCGAGGCCGGACGTCGTCTGGGCGGCCTTGATATTCGCATCGACGACATTATCCACGTAAGTGAAATCGCGCGACTGGCTGCCGTCGCCGAAGATTACAGGCGGTTTGCCGGTCATCAGGGCGTCGACAAAACGCGAGATGACCCCCGAATAGATCGACGCCGGATTCTGCCGCGGCCCAAAGACGTTAAAATAGCGAAGCGACATCGTCTCAAGCCCGTAAACGTGATGGAACGAACGACAATAAAGCTCGCCCGCAAGCTTTGCGACTGCGTAGGGCGAGAGCGGGTCGGGCCGCATCGTCTCGAGCTTCGGCAGTGTCGGCTGATTGCCGTAAGCCGAACTCGACGCCGCGTAGATCAATCGCCGCACACCGCGATTGCGCGCCTTTAGCAGCAGATTGAAGGTCCCATCCAAACAAACCTGATGCGTTTCGGTTGGATCATCGACCGAGCGCGGCACGCTTGGCAGCGCAGCCTGGTGAAAAACGACCTCTACGCCCTCGATCGCCCGCGCCAGCGCGGCATCGTCGTTGATGTCGCCTTCGATCAGGTCAAAATCGCCGTCTATCTCATCCAGGTTTTCGCGAAAGCCGGTAAGGAAATTGTCGATAACGCGGACCCTTGCGCCGGCTCGGCACAAACCTTCGACAAGGTTTGAGCCTATGAACCCGGCACCGCCGGTAACAAGAACTTGGGAGGTCAATGCCATTATCTGCCTACTCCGATATATTCAAAACCTAGCTCGCGCATATCCTCAGGCTCGTAGATATTACGAAGATCGACGACCTTCGGGGCGCTGAGGAGCTCTTTGACCTTTGCCATATCCAGCGCCCGGAACTGGTTCCATTCGGTAATGATCACAAGTGCGTCTGCTCCGTCGATCGCGGCATATTCATCGCTCGCATACTCGATATCCGGCAGCGAATGCCGGGCCTCGTCCATCGCGACCGGATCGAACGCCTTGACACGAGCGCCGCGGCGCGTCAGTTCCGTTATTATCTCGATAGCCGGCGATTCTCGCATGTCGTCTGTCTCGGGCTTGAACGATAGGCCGAGAATGCCGATGCGCTTGCCGGCAAGATCGCCCACCAGCCGCTCGATCTTCGGTATCATCATCTCACGCTGGCGGTCGTTCGCCTCGATCACCGCATCGACGATCCGCGTCTCGACACCGAATTGGTCGGCGACCGTCGTCAGCGCGCGCGTGTCCTTCGGGAAGCAGGACCCGCCGTAGCCGGGACCAGGATGAAGGAACTTACGACCGATGCGGTTGTCCATTCCCATGCCGCGTGCCACGTCGTGCACGTCGCACCCGATCGCGTCGCACAGATTTGCGATCTCGTTTATGAAAGTGATCTTCGTCGCAAGAAACGCGTTCGCCGCATACTTGATCAACTCTGCGGCCTCGAGTGAAGTGATAACGATCGGCGTTTCGATCAGATACAGCGGTCTATACAGTTCCTTCATTACTTCGATCGCACGCGGCTCGTTACTGCCAATCACGACGCGGTCGGGATGCATAAAATCCTCGATCGCCGCACCCTCGCGAAGAAACTCGGGGTTTGACGCAACGCCAAATTCGACCTGCCGTTCAAGGTTCTCCGTGACGAATTCACGCAGCCACTTCCCGGTCCCGACCGGTACGGTTGATTTCGTCACGAGCACTTTGTAGCCGTTCATCGAGCGGGCCACGTCCTTTGCCGCCTGGCGGTAGAAACTCATGTCGGGCGAACCGTCCGGCCGCGGAGGCGTACCGACCGCGAGAAAAACGACTTCCGCGGCCCGTACTGAGCTGTCCAGGTCGGTGGTGAAGGAAAGGCGGCCGGCCGCCGCGTTCTTTTCGACGATCTTGTCGAGGCCCGGTTCGTAAATGGGAATAATGCCGCGGTCAAGCTTTGCGACCTTCTCGGCGTCAACATCGACGCAGGTCACGTCAACGCCAAACTCGGCGAAACAGGCACCTGTTACGAGTCCAACATATCCGGTGCCGATCACTGCAATGTGCATAATTCGTCCAAAAAACAATAAATGATGATGTTACAACAGGCGTGACGGGAGACAAAACTAAGCGGGTCACGCCGATTCGACATGACCCGCTCCGGAGGAGTTTTCGATCTTAGGTCAACGAGACGGGCTTACGACCACGGAACCGCCTGTCGTTGTCGTGCGGCCACCGCCCTTGGTGCTAAGCCATATCCCGAGGCCGCCGCCGACCACTGCCAGCAGGATCAGCCACGGCGTTCCGGCAAAGGCCGGTCCGGGCGTTGAATCAGGCCTGAGACACGGCTTGCAGCCGGTCTGTACGAGATTGCCGGCGGTCGCGTTGGTGCCGGCGGCGACCTGCTTGTCGTTCGAGCCCTGACGCATCGTCACGACGCCCGTGGTCGTGTCGATGTGAGCGTGAGAACATTCGGCTTCCACGCCAAATGTGTTCGACTGTGCATTGTCTGCAATGAAGGTTGCGTTCTTGGTCGTCACGGTCGCCGCGACGCCGGCAGCATTAGAAACGCGGACCTTGCCCATATCGAGCATCGCGATGATGCTGTTCGGGCTAAAATTGAGGGTCACGGTCGTCGATTCAAGGATCTCGACGCGGCCAAGTTTACCGAGGCTTACCACGGCGCTTGACCCTTGCGCCGTATTCACGATCGCTCCCGACATTACCGTAGCTCCCGATACGGTCGGCTGGCCATTGATCGTCACCTGGCCGGTGACGGTGATCTCGCCGGCGCCGTCAGCAGGCAGGGCAAACGCCACCATCGAGTAAACACACCAAACCGCCGCGATCGTAACTAAAGTCACCGACTTGCGAATGATATTCTTGCCGAGCATGTCACCTCCTCCTAGGATCAGTCCGAATGGATAAAGAAAAGATCAAGTTCAGCTGGCCGACCGAGATCACCTGATCGGGCTTGGCGCCACGGTCGATCCGCCCAGATTGTTGTTGTTATCTTTCAATGCGGCCCATAGGATCGCCGCCAAAGCTCCACCAAAGATCAGTACCCAGATCCCCCAATTGTTGTTGGCGTAGTTATTATGCCGCGTCGCTGTTGCCGCTTCGGCCGTGGCCGTCTCGCCGGCGTTGAGCTGAACCAACTTCCCAGCCAACGTCGTAACGCCGACGCTCTTCGCTGCGCTCAAAACCGTTACGCTTCCGGCTGTCAGGCTACCGTTGATCGCATCCTGATCTGAACCCAGCACGAACGTCGTGTTCGGTCCGAATTGCACTTTGCCGGCTTTCCCAAAACTCAGCGTGGCCGTCATTCCTTCAGGCACCGTGATCGTGCTCGAAGCCAAAACCGTTCTGCCGCTCTGCGACGGCTCGCCGTTTACGGTTACTTGCGCGCTCTCGCCCCTTGCTCCGCCTGAAACTGTTAACTCGCCCACCGCCTTGCCCGGGCCCGCCAGAGCCACCATTGAGTAGGTCAAAACGACCGCCGTCAATGAGCAAACCGTAAGCGCCTTGCGAACGCACAGTCTGATGTTCATAATTCTCCCCTTTAATCGCGATCAACAATCGGTTCAAAAATCAAACCTTTCAACGTTTTACACGAATTAGACGGCTATGTCAACGAAATCGCCGAATACTCGAAAAAATATTGAGAAAGATTGGGACAGTTAGGACTAAGCTGTTCTGCCACTTTAACTTACAACACCCAGTGCCCGCTTTCAAGTCTAAATAGTCAAAATTATCCCAAGGTTCCCCAAAATTCTGGTAGATGCAACCTCGGCGCCCGACTCGACCGACGGCCTCCGCAGGCCTCCCCAAATTGCCCTCAGGCCCCTTTTTTGCTCTAATTGCAGCAGTCCAAGCGCATTCTAACCGGAGACACTTTTGATGAACGTACGATGTTTACTGCTTATTCTCTTTGCCGCACTGCTTGCGGGCTGCTCAGGCGGAACAGCCGAAAAACGGCTCAAGATCGGGTTCGCCATGGATACCCTCAAAGAGGAACGGTGGCAGCGTGACAAGGACGCCTTCGAGGCCCACTGCAAAAAGCTCAACGTCGATTGCGAGATCACCGTCGCGGACAATAAAGCCGATAAACAGGCAAACGACGTCGACAACCTGCTGACAAAGGGAATCGACGCTCTTGTTATCGCTCCCCACGATGCGACACAAGCGGCCGCGATGGTCGAAAAAGCCAAAGCGCAGGGCGTGCCGGTCATCAGCTACGACCGGTTGATAAATTCAGAGAAACTCGACGCCTACATCTCGCACCAGGTTCCTGTCATCGGTCAAAAGATCGCCGAATACGCCCTGCAAAAGGTCCCGAGGGGTAACTACGTGATGGTTTACGGAGCCTCGACCGACAACAACGCGCACATCATGAAAAAGGCCCAGATGGAAGTGCTCCAGCCGGCCATCACGCGCGGAGATGTCAAGATCGTTGCCGAAGACTTCATACCGGACTGGAAACCCGAGTTGGCTCGAAACTTCGCAGAGAACCAGCTTACGCAGCACGGTGACAACATTCAGGCGTTCGTTGTCTCCAACGACGGAATGGCCGGCGGCGTGATCGAGGCCCTTGCCGCGCGAGGGCTTGCCGGCAAGGTGCTCGTGACCGGTCAGGATGCGGGACTGCAGGCCTTGCAGAATGTTGCAGAGGGAAAGCAGACGATGACCGTGTACAAGCCGATCATCCCGCTCGCAAGCGCCGCGGTCGAAGCGGCGATCAAGCTTGCAAAGAAAGAGAAGCTCGACACCAAACCGTTCAGGAACGACGCATTGCAGGGTAAGGAAGTGCCGTCGATCCTGCTTGAGGTCACCTCGGTCGACAAGGCGAACCTCATGGACACAGTCATCAAGGACAATTACGCCAGGTATGATGACGTCTACAAGAACATCCCCGAATCCGATCGTCCCAAGAGACCCTAGCCGATGATCGAAGTCGTGCTCGCCGCCGACCTCGGTGGCACAAACCTGAGAATGGCCGTCGTCGATCGCGACGGTTCGCTCGATCACTTAACAAAGCAGCCGGTCCCGGAAAATGTCTCACCGGATGGCCTGATTTCGCTCATCGGGACGATGGCAGATAAGATCCGCGCCGAAATGGGAAATGGCCTAGGATTCGATGCCGTCGCGTTCACCGCGCCGTCGCCCATACCCGAGAACTTCGACGGCATACTCACCAAGCTTCCAAATCTCGGCAGTGTCACCGGTATGAACTTTACGGCAGGCCTGCGTGAGTTGTTTGGCCTTTCCGTGATCGCCGAGAATGATGCGACCGCGGCGGCGATCGGCGAACAATGGCAAGGCGCATCGCGAGGTATCTCAAACTCGGTCACCGTAACCCTCGGAACCGGTATCGGCGGAGGCATCATCCTCAACAACCAGGTTATCCGCGGACCTGACGGCATCGGCGGCGAGATCGGTCACATCACGGTGGAACCGAACGGCCGGCCGTGCACGTGCGGCAATCGCGGCTGCGTTGAGGAATACGCGTCGGCGACGGCGATCCGCCGTTCGGCGCGCGAAGCGGGCCTCGACGTAACGACGGCGGCTGATGTTTACGAGGCATGGACCACGGGCGATGAGGTTGCGAAGGCCATTTTCGCGCAGGTGGGCAAGTACCTCGGCCAAATGCTCGCGGGTCTCTGCAACGCTCTAAACCCTGAGATGCTAATAGTTTGCGGCGGTGTCGCAAACGGTTGGGATGCTTTTGCGCCGGCGGTTCAGGCTGAGATCGACGCGCGAGCCTATCGAGCCGCTGCGGCCCGCGCGAGACTCGCCCGCGGCGAACTAGGTGACAAGGCCGGCATCCTCGGCGTTGCTCGGTCGGCATTCCTGAGGCTGAGTTAGTCGCAGGCGCATAAGACTGCTGGCTGTTCGCAGGGTACTTGTGCTAACCTTCCGTCGAATTGACTCCACCTACAATCAGCCAGACCCTATGAAAGTCATAAAACTTTTGTCGTTACTCGTCCTTTTGCAGTTCGTTGTCACCGCGCAGCGCCCGGAGGCCGCGGCCCGGCCATCGGAGACGCCGCAGTCGCAGGGTCCTCGGACCACCACGTCGCCCGAGCGCGAGGAACCGCCGGTCGTTTCCAAACAATCGATCACCGTCGGTGGTCGGACCCTGAACTACACAACGACGACCGGTTTCATGCCGATCAAGAATGCGACATCGGGCGAGACCGAGGCGCGCATCTTCTACATGGCGTACACGCTGGACAACGCTCCAAAGGGCCGGCCGCTGATGTTCTCATTCAATGGCGGACCGGGTTCGGCCAGCGTTTGGCTGCATCTCGGGGCTCTCGGCCCGAAGCGGATCAAGATGCTCGACGACGGGATGATGCCGCCGCCTCCTTACGAAATGGAGGTGAACCAGAGCACCTGGTTGACCGAGACCGACATGGTGTTCATCGATCCGGTAGGCACCGGGTATTCGCGGGCGACGAGACCGGAGCTCGCCAGCCGATTCTTCGGCGTGAATGGCGATATCGAGTCGGTGGGTGAGA
>CAZSOE010000074.1:0-8434 GCA_964608335.1 uncultured Chloracidobacterium sp. | reverse complement strand
CTCGTAAAAAGTCCTTAATAAAACAAGATCAATTATTTAGTTTTTCGACCCGTTCCTTTAGTTTATTGTTCCAATCCTTTGCAAAACGGTCGTAATCAAAAAACATCCAGATCAATATCTTTGTGACCCAGCCGTCGGCGATATAGCTGTCGATCGTCTTTAGCCGAACGCCGCCGCTCGCGGTCGTGATCTCGCCCTTCCATTGTCCCGAGAAAGCGTCGCCCATCGTATAGTGAAACTCCATACGCTCGGGCCTCGCATCCGAAGCAAGCGCGAACTTTAAGGGCTGCGGCGCGTCTCGCGGATATTCGGTCCAGTTCTTTGCATCGGTCACTTCTGCCCTGGCAAGGTTCGTTTGCCATTCCGGGTAACGTTCAATGTCGGTTATTACGTTCCAAACCCTTTCCGCCGGAGCGTTGATGGTGACCTCATTGACATACGAACCGGTCTCTGGAACCGTGAGGCCCGCGATAACAAACGCGGCTAATACGAGCACAACTACCGCTAATATCCCAATGGTCAGGATGCGAAGAATTTTCATTCATTAGCCTGCTAATGACCGCCGAGGGAAAGCCTCGATCGCCGGGAGACGGGCGGGCCACATCTTGTCTTTATTCTATCATTTTTGGGCCATGTTCAGTAGCCCGAAAGGAAGGAAAAACGCCCTTATTTTAGTTAGGTTTAGCTGCTCCGGCGGCGACTGTAAAGACGCTCGCAGAACGGCCGAATCGTTCCGTGAAACTTTCCTTCGACGTGGTGACGATCGTCTGGGTTTTTCCCTCGAGAAACTCGAGCAGACGGCCGATCCGCCCGTAGTCGAGCTCGGCGTCGATATCGTCTATAAGAAACAGAGGATACTCACCACGCGTCGCGTGAAAAAGGGAGATCTTTGCCAGAACGAGAAGCAGAAGTACGCTGCGCTGCTGACCTGCTGAACTGTAGCGCCGGACGTCCTGACCAGCGAGCTTTAGCTCAAGTTCGTCACGATGGGGCCCGATCAGGGCTCGGCCTGCTGCAAGTTCGGCCTGCACCCTGAGGGCAAGTCGCTCGGTCATTAGCCGTTCGTAATCTGCGAGGTCACCTTTGTCCTCGAGCGAGGAACGATAATTCAGAGTGAGGTCCTCTGGGCCGAAGAGATGCGCCTCCAGAACCTCGTTCAGCCTCTCGACAAGTCGAACCCGCCCGCGATGGATGCGCGCGCCAAGTGCGGCGAGCTGCTCGTTCCACGGGGCTAATGTTTCCGCTGTCTTATCCATGCTGTCGTCAAGATCGCGAGCCGACTGTAGCAGGGCATTCTTTTGCCTAAGCACGCGTTCGTAGTCGGATAGCACGCGAGCAAAGGGTGGGTGCAAGGATACGATACCTGTGTCAAGGAACTGACGCCGCTCTTCAGGTTGACCGCGCACGATCTCAAGCCGGTCCGCGCTGAAGACGACGACGGAAAGGTGACGAACATAATCCGGCATCGATTCTCGGCTTCCGTTGACCGACAGGCTTTTTCTGTTTTCCGATATATTGACCCGCAGCTCGCGAACGATCTCGAGTGATTCGCGAACGGACCCACTGACGGCGGCCGCCTCGCTCGCAAAGGCTACTGTTTCGCTCAGCCGCGCGGTCCGGAACGAGCGGGCATCGGCAAGGACGACGATCGCCTCAAGCCAATTTGTCTTGCCAGCACCGTTCTCACCTGCGAGAATACTAAGGCCGCCGGACAGGTCGATCCGGCCGTGCAGATTGCGAAAGCCATTTGCTTCGATCGACTCAAGCAGCATCCGAAAATTCTAGCAAACCGGCACCGGGCTTCACGAGAACGGGTCCAAAGGCGGTTTTTAGCCGCAACTTCTGAAATCCTGGCCGATTGACCGTTTTGTTTAAATGGTGTGTTAAAACTTCTTTAACCCACTTTCCCGTTATGAACCGGCTTTTGGTAACATTCTTTCTTCTTACTCTCTGCTCGGTCGCGGCCCTCGCGCAAACCAAGATCAAACCCGGCGATCAGGCACCCGCATTTACTGCCACCTCGATCAATGGGACACCGTACGAGCTGAACCAGCTTAAGGGCTCGGTTGTGGTGCTGACCTTCTGGTCGACACGATGCGAGATCTGCAGGGTCGAATTTCCTAGGCTTAACAGCCTGACGGACAGCATGCGTGAGCGAGGCGTCGTTTTTCTTTCGCTTACTCTGGATAATGAGCAGAAGATCGACCAGTTCCTGCGTTCGAACCGAGTGACCTCGACCATTGTCCCCAACAGTTTCGGTATTCTCCTCCAATATGCCGACCGCGACCGCCGCGGCTATGTGGATATGGGCTTTCCGGCATACTTTGTTATCGACCAGGAAGGCCGCGTCGCATACCGCGGAAGCGGTTGGGACAAGACCGGCGAACTGTCCTCGCGGCTTTCGCAATTGTTGGCAACAAGCATCAGCGCTTCAAAATAGTCGTTCCCGAGTTAAAACTAGCTTTATTCCGCCCCCTGCGATATATTTGCCTTCTTCGCCCGCATGCGGAGAGGTAGCATAATTGGTAATGCAGCGGTCTTGAAAACCGCCGCGGGAAACCGCTTGCAGGTTCGAGTCCTGTCCTCTCCGCCACTTACTCAAGAGAACAATCACACAGGTCGATGCCGGTTTTCCTTGCATCAGATAATGTGTTTCGGCATACTGAATGAGTATTCATTCATAAGATGCCGAAGGCCGCAAAAAAAGCCAACGGTGCAAAGCCGGCGGGAGTAACAGACAAACGGGAAGCTATACTTCGCGCCGGGGTCAAGGTCTTTGCGCGAAACGGGTACTTCAATTCGAAGGTTGCCGACATTGCTCGCAAAGCGGGCATAGCCGACGGGACGGTTTACCTTTATTTCAAGAGCAAGGACGACATATTGCATTCGATCTTTGATCGGGCGATGGAAGGATTCATTGCCGAGGGCCGAAAGGAGCTGTTATCTATTGCCGACCCGGTCGCGAAGCTCAGGCGGATCGCCGAGTTGCACCTCGAGCGCCTCGGCGCCGATCGCGACCTCGCGATAGTTTTCCAGGTGGAACTCCGCGGGTCGATAAAGTTCATGCGCGAATTCTCGGCCGCGGGGTTTGCCGAGTATCTCAACATCATTCGCGAGACGATCGCCGCAGGTCAGGCCGCAGGAGCGGTGCGGAGGAACGTGAAGCCAATAGTCGCGGCCAAGATCCTTTATGGCGCGCTCGACGAAATGGTAACGAACTGGATCCTGTCGAGCCGGTCGTATGCGTTGGCACCGATGGCTGATGAAGTTCTCGGTATCTTTTTTGACGGGGTTGCGAGCGAATGATCGAGACGGCTGAGAGATATGAAGCATCGCCCTCGCCCGATCTCGCGCCCGACTACATTACGCGCGCTCCTGAAACGCTGGCCGACCTTTTTGTTGCCGCTCAGCGACAGTTCGATCTGCCAAACGCGTTAAATTACAAGCGCGACGGTGAGTGGCATTCCATATCATCGACACGGTTACTGGAGTGCGCCGGTCAGATCGCACTTGGCCTCTACTCGCTAGGGATCCGAAAGGGCGATCGTGTCGCTATTCTGGCCGGGAATTCGCCCGAGTGGACACTTGCCGACGCCGGTTGCCAATTCGCGGGCGTTATCGACGTACCCATCTACACCACGCTTACGCACGAATCGATCCGTTATATCCTCGACGATTCACAGGCCCGGCTCATCTTTCTTGAAGATCGAGCGATGTTCGAGCGTGTCGCGCCCGTGATCGCCGACTGCTCGTCACTCAAAACGTTCGTGCTGTTCAGCGATGAGAAGCCGGATGACGAGCGCGTTATCTCGCTCGCGCAACTGGAACGCGCGGGTGCAGAGCTGATCAGACGGGAACCGGAACTCTGGTCGGAACTGACCAGCGCCGTCGCTGGTGGCGACATGGCGACCCTCATCTACACGAGCGGCACTACCGGCGAACCAAAAGGGGTGATGCTTACCCACACCAACCTGATCTCCAACGTAGTCGATGCGAGCGAACGGTATGAGTTCTCGGGCGATGACATCTCGCTTTCGGTGTTGCCGTTGTCGCATGTCTTCGAGCGGACCGGAATGTACGTCTATATCCGCTTCGGCATGCGTGTGCACTATGCCGAGTCTATCGACAAAGTACCTGACAACCTAAAAGAGGTCCGACCGACGATATTTATCGGCGTTCCTCGTATTTTCGAGAAGGTCTTCGAACGCGCCCGGCTCAAAGCACTGCAGGCCGGCCGCGTGAACGCCATTATTTTTGACTGGGCCATCGAGGTCGCGAAGGAATACGCATTGGCCGTGGCGGAAGGACGTGCTGTTCCGCTTGCCTTGGCTGCAAAGCACGGGGTTGCGGACAAGATCGTCTTTTCCAAGCTCCGCGACTTCTTCGGAGGCCGTTTGCGCCATTGCATAACGGGCGGTGCCGCCTTGTCGGATGAGATCTTCCTGATATTTACGGGCGCGGGGATCTCGATCATGCAGGGCTATGGTCTAACAGAGACATCGCCCGTTATTTCGTCGAACAACCCGGACGCCGTGAAGGTCGGGACCGTGGGTCGGCCGATACGCAACGTAAGCGTGCGGATCGCGGACGATGGCGAGATCGAAGTGAAAGGGCCGGGCGTGATGAGAGGCTATTACAACAAGCCTGCGGCAACGGAAGCCGCATTCACGAGCGACGGCTGGTTCAGGACCGGCGACATTGGACGCCTGGACGATGACGGATATCTGATCATCACCGATCGCAAAAAAGAGTTGTTCAAGACCTCGGGCGGTAAATACATCGCGCCGGCCCCAATCGAACAGATGTTACGGGCATCGCGATTTGTGAGTCAGGCTGTGCTTATCGGGAGCGAGCGTAAATTTCCCGCCGCTCTGATCGTTCCGAACTTTGAAATGCTTCGCTCATATGCTGAATTAAAGGGACTCGACATCGCAACTGACGTTGATTTTTGTAAACACCCGCGCATCCTTGACCTTTTCGAGCGACAGATCGAGGCGATGACACCTGCGCTCGCGCAGTTCGAAAAGGTGAAAAAATTCGCGCTACTGCCGAATGAACTGACCGTGGAAAGCGGCGAGCTGACACCGACGTTAAAGGTAAGGCGAAGGATCGTCGATGAAAAATATCGCGACGTGATCGGAGAATTGTACCGCTAGATCCTAGTAGAGGATTCGATACCCGACCCCGCCAGAAACGCTGCTGACAGCGGTCTTTCCAGCACCGACCGCGAACGCAAGGATCTGTTTCGCAACGCTGTCGCGCGCTTTATCCACCTCGACGATGTCGTACGGTTCGAGGACAACGTCCTTTTGCTCCTGACGTTTAATAAGGTCGTAATTGACTGAGATTACTTCTCGTTCTTTCGAGTTCGGCTTGAGACGATAGACCTTGATGTCCTTTGTCTTTGCCTCGCGCCGGACACCGCCGAGTTTCGCGATCGCCTCGGTCAGCGTAAGCCCATCTTCCTTGATATAAATACCACCGGGATTGACGACCTCACCCGTAACGTACACGGGCGACGCTTTCCGCACCCAGATCACGTCGCCCGGATAGATTATGGTATTCGCCTCCTCGCGACCGCTTCGAACATTTGCAAGGCTGAACATTTTCGACGGGACCTCGCCCGGCATATCGCTCGATTTCCAATCGCTGTCCTCTCCAGGTTCAGCACAAAGCGGAGGCTGCGTCCGGAATACCTGAAGCATCCCGCCCGCTTCTTCGGTGACCCCGCCGGCAAGCGCGAGGACTTCGACAAGAGTCGCCTTTCGCATCAGAAGGATCGGCTCAGCCGTGCGCACTTCCCCGTAGATCGCAACAGGTATCCGGTGGCTCTTTACGCTGACCCCGAACATCGGATTACGGAGATACTTGGATAACAGCGCCTTAACGTCGGCCTTTAATTGCTGTTGGGTTTTACACTTCGCGGAAAGCAGCGTTTCCGAAAAAGGCACTTCGATCGTCCCGTCATCGCCAACGGTCGCCACAAAATCGAAATCGGCCTCTCCCGGTACTTTTACAGTGATCTCATCCCCGGGGCCGATAAGGTAGGCCTTGGCCCGCTGCATATCGACCTGCGACTGTCCCAATACCGGAAGAAGAAAAGAAACGATGGCGGCGGCGACAAAAAGGAACTGCTTCATTGAAAAGACCTCGCGTTTCTCTGCAGGCTAAAAGTTTAACGTAACGACCGGGCGGCCACAAGCATTATCGTCGTCGAGGGTTGGATGCCAAGGCCCGAGACCGGGTTTTCGAGGAGGTGGAAAATCATATATTCTTTCAGGATGATGAGACCCGGTGCTTCAAAACGTCACGTTTCGGCTAAAGCTGCAAGTTTCACGGAATCGGTCATTCGCGAGATGAGCCGCGAGGCCGTAAAGCATGGCGCGGTCAACCTCGGGCAGGGCTTCCCCGATTGGCCCGCGCCGGCCGAGATCAAGCAAAAGGCCAAGGATGCCATCGACGAGGATCATAACCAATATGCCGTGACCTGGGGCGTCAAGAGCTTTCGCGACGCGATCGCGGCCAAGACAAAGTGGTTTCCTGGCCTGGAGATCGACCCTGAAACCGAGATCACGGTCACGTGCGGGTCAACCGAAGGCATGATCGCCGCCGCGATGGCCACGATCGATCCGGGCGAGGAAGCCGTCATCTTCGACCCGTATTACGAAAACTATATGCCGGACACGATCATCTCCGGCGCCCGGCCAACATTTGTACCGTTGTATCGGACGGACGAGGGTTTCATGTTCGATCGCGACGAGCTTCGCGCGGCATTCAATGAAAAGACCAAGGCTATCATCATCTGCAATCCGAACAATCCGACGGGCAAAGTGTTCACACGCAACGAGATGGAGTTCATCGCCGGCCTCTGCAAGGAATTCGACGCACTGTGTTTTACCGACGAGATCTACGAACACATCCTCTATGACAACGACGGGTTTCGCCCGGTACACATCTGCATGGCTACGCTCGACGGCATGCGCGAGCGGACGGTTGTTGTGAATTCAATGTCGAAGACCTATTCGGTCACAGGCTGGCGTGTCGGCTGGTGCATCGCGCCGCCTGAGATCACGCACGCGATCCGAAAGGTGCATGATTTCCTGACCGTCGGCGCCGCGAATCCTCTTCAACACGCCGGAGCTTATGCATTAAGCCTGCCGCCAAGCTATTACGAAGATCTACAACGCGAATACCAGCGCAAGCGCGATTACATCGTACCCGTTCTCCGCGACGCCGGCTTCAAATGCGACACGCCTGACGGCGCGTACTATGTCATGTGCGACATATCGGATTTCGGCTTTGAGAATGATATCGAATTTACGAAACACCTGATCCGCGAGATAGGCGTGGCCGTCGTACCAGGCTCTTCGTTTTACGAGAATCGCGAAATGGGTTCGCAACAGGTCCGATTCTGTTTCTGCAAGCTGGACGAAACGCTGGAAGCGGCGGCCGAAAGACTCGCAAGATTGCGCCGCGGCTAAGGCAACCTTTTTTTGTTGCTGCGTAACCAACGAAGCGAATCCAGCGTCATGCTGAACAGCATCAATTTTGGAGGTTTTATGTTCATAAGATCATTGGCTTCGATACTGGTTGTTACGTCGGCCTTCATCCTCGCCATCGGCCAGACGCCTGAAAAAAAGGGTCCGGAAAAGGCGCCGGCGGCGTTTTCATGGGCTTTTGAGGGCGACGGGGCCTACCTCGGCGTCCAAACGTCCGAAGTAACCCGCGACAACTTCGCGAAATTCGGTCTCTCGGCCGTGCGCGGCGTCGTAGTCGAGAAGGTGATGGAAAATTCACCGGCAGCCGCGGCCGGCTTGCAGGCCGGCGACGTCATTCTTCGATTCAATGCCGAGGAGTTGACGGGCACGCGAAAGCTGTCGCGGCTCGTCTCGGAAGCGGCCCCCGACCATCGCGTAACGCTCACGATCCTTCGCGGAGGCCGCGAGCAAGAAGTGACGGCGACGCTCGGCAAGCAGCCGACGGCCCATTTTGGACCGGGCACGTTCAGCTTTTCGTTTCCAGAAAAGTTCGGCGAGTTCGAGCACAATTCTAAGAACCTGCCTCAATTAAAGGACCACTTCGAGATGTTCAAGGACAAGATGCCCGAATGGAAGGGCAACTTTGAGCTGTTCAAGGACCACGCGAACACGTTCAACCTGCCCCAAGGGGGCGAGAGCTTTGTTTGGCGAAGTGGCGAGGGACGCCAGATCGGCATCGGCGTTTACGCGGTCACAAAGCAGCTTGGCGAGCGTTTTGGCACTGACGGCGGTGTGATGATCAGCGAGGTTCGCGAGAACTCACCGGCCGCAAAAGCCGGGCTTCGTGCGGGCGATATCATCGTCGAGGTCGGCGGCAAGGCCGTCAGGAACAATCTGGACCTCGTGAAGGAGATCAAAGAGAAAAGGGAAGGAGACGTTCAGGTGACCTTCGTTCG
>CAZSOE010000073.1:0-8458 GCA_964608335.1 uncultured Chloracidobacterium sp. | reverse complement strand
GATAAAAGAGGCGGTTTCACGGGAAGTCGCAAAGGACGCAAAGAATCGCAAAGCAGAAATGCACGGGGTTGGGACACTACCGGCGCTGGGCCCACCAACGTCATGGATTTGAAACCTTTCCCGCCAAACTGCGAATATAAACACGCAGGTATCTTGAGGTAAACAGATATGAAAGCGATCGTTCGATGCGTTGCGGCCATTGCGGTGGCGGCGAGTTATTGTCAGTTGCTGGCGGTGCCGGCGGCGGCCCAGCGATCGGGTGCGGGCATACAGGTGCCGGTGACCTACTACAAATTGGGCAACGGCTTGAAGGTCGTGCTTTCGCCCGAGCACTCCGCGCCGCTCGTGACCGTTGCGGTGTACTACAACATCGGATTCCGCATCGAGCCGCGCGACCGCACGGGTTTCGCGCATCTCTTCGAGCACATGATGTTCCAGGGCTCGAAGAATCTCGGCAAGATGGAGTTCATTCGGCTGGTCGAATCGAACGGCGGCGTGCTTAACGGTTCGACGCGTTTCGATTTTACCAACTACTTCGCCGTCGTGCCCGCGCACAAGACCGAGACGCTGCTGTGGGCCGAAGCCGACCGGATGCGCGGGCTCGACATCACTCAGGACAACCTAAAGAACCAGCAGGGCGTGGTTTCGAACGAAGTCAAGGTCAATGTTCTAAACCAGCCGTACGGATCTTTTCCGTGGATCGATCTGCCAATGGCCGCGTTCACGAATTGGTACAACGCGCATAATTTTTACGGCGAGTTGAAGGACCTCGAGGCAGCGACGCTCGAGGACGTCAAGGCGTTCTTCAACAAATATTACTCGCCGCAAAATGCGGTACTCGTCGTTGCGGGCGATATTGACGAAAAGGCGGTGAAGGGCTGGGTCGAAAAATATTTCGCGAACATCCCGGCGCAAAAGCCCGATGCGATCCCCGACCTGACCGAGCCGCGGCAGGAACAGGAGAAGACGGTAACTCGTGTCGATAAGCTGGCGAAGAAGCCGGCCGTAGGTTTCGGCTACCAGATGCCGAAACGCGGGACGCCCGAGTATTACGCGATGGGTCTGCTCGACCAGATCCTGGTTCAAGGCGAAGATTCGATGCTCTACCAGGAGCTTATAAAGAATAAGAACTACGGCAGCGGCATCGGCGGCGGGATAAACGGCTATCTCGGGAATATGTTCAATTACAACGGGCCAATGCTCTTCACGGTCGATCTTGTTCACGACGAGAAATTCACGCCGCAGGAGATACTAGCGGCAACCGATGCGGTCATCGCCAAGGTCCAGGACGCGCCGGTCGATCAAAAGCTGATCGATCGAGCGATGGTCAAGCTTCGGTCGGGGCTCTACGACACGATGACGCAGTTCGGTGGTTTTGGCCGCGCCGACCTTCTTGCGAGCTTCGCGCTGTTTGACGATAAGCCCGACAACATCAACCAGATCGAGGCGAATTTTAGGAAGGTCACGCCGGCCCTGATCCAGAAAACCGCGAAGGAATATTTGCGTAAAACGAACCGCACGGTCGTGATACTGAACATCGAGAAGGCGGCAGCTGCGGAATGACACCGCAAGTCAAAAGTAAAGGGTTAAAAGTCAAAGTAAGAAGGGAAGATGGGGACGAGTTTATGAAACGGTTTGATGGGATGAAGATGGGAATGGCGAAGCGGTTTTTCTTTGCCTTTTTACTTTTGACTTTTGCGTCGTCTTTTGTCGTCTTCGGACAAAAGGAGACCCCGCCGGCCGGTGGGCAGCCGAAGCCCTTCGTATTTCCTAAACAGGACACGTACACGCTGCCGAACGGGATGAAGGTGACGCTCGTGCAGTACGGCACCATTCCCAAGGTGGCTATGCAGACCGTTGTACGCACTGGGACCATCAACGAAAAGGCCGAGCAGCGTTGGATATCGGATACGGTCGCGACGCTATTGAAGGAAGGGACGACGACCCGTTCGGCCGAGCAGCTCGCGCGTGAGACCGCCGAAATGGGCGGCAGCATTTTCACCACCGGCAGCAACGACAAGGTGACGATCGGCGGCGAGGTGCTGAGCGAATTTGATACGCGGTTTATTGAGCTGATGGCCGACGTCATACTCAATCCGAAATTCTCTGCCGACGACATGGAAAAGGTCCGAGCCAATAAGCTGCGCGAACTTACCGTCAGCCGCGCGCAGGCGGGCACGATCGCGTGGGAGAAGTTTCGCGAGATGGTCTTTCCCGGCCACGCTTACTCGATGATCATGCCGACCGAGGCGCTGGTCAAAAGCTACACCCTGCAGGACGTAAAAACTTACTACTACAACCAATACGGCGCCGCGCGGGCCCACCTGTACGTTGCCGGCCGTTTCGACGCGGGCCACGTAAAGGCGGCGATCGAGAAAGCTTTCGGCAACTGGAAAAAAGGCCCCGAGCCGATCCGTGCCGTTCCGACGATCAATGCCAAGCGAGCGCTCGAGGTCATCGATCGCCCCGGCGCGCCGCAATCGACGATCTATCTCGGCATGCCCGCGGTATCGCCGATCGATGACGATTTCGTCAAATTCACGGTAATGGACTCGCTGCTCGGGAGCAGCTTTGGCTCGCGCATCACGGCCAATATCCGCGAGAACAAGGGCTACACATATTCGCCTGGCAGCTTTATCTGGAATCGCTTCAAGACGGGCTACTGGGTCGAGAGCGCCGACGTGACGACCGAATCGACC
This sequence comes from uncultured Chloracidobacterium sp., assembly GCA_964608335.1. Classification (GTDB taxonomy): domain Bacteria; phylum Acidobacteriota; class Blastocatellia; order Pyrinomonadales; family Pyrinomonadaceae; genus OLB17. Next base: position 5,759 of record CAZSOE010000073.1, on the reverse strand, counting down.
GGCGCGTCGGTCAAAGAGATACTTTTCGAGATCGAACGGCTGCGGCGGGAGCCGCCGAGCGAGGCCGAGCTGCAAGGCATCAAGAATTACCTGGTCGGGATCTACGTCCTCCAGAATTCAAGCCGCGCGGGTGTTATCGGCCAACTCGAGGATATGAATTACAACGAACTATCCAGCGATTATCTCGACACTTATGTCAGCAAGCTCGCGGCCGTGACGCCGGCCGACGTGTCTGAGATGGTCCGCAAATACCTGCTGTTCGACAAGATGACAATGGTCGTCGTCGGCGACCGCTCAAAGATCGACGCACAGCTCAAGCCGTACGAAGTGCCCTGATGGGTCGAGAGTCTAGAGTCGAGAGTCGAGAGCACGAATAGCAAAGCGAACTTCAGGGGCAGACGATTCGTAATTACCTGCACAACGCGAAGGGTTTTTGGCTGCATCAAAAACCTTAGCTTAAAAGGTTCCTCGAGAGGTTAAGGATATGGCAAGGAATTCGATCTATCAGATCACGGGCAGGCAGATAGTTCTGCTGGCTTTCTCATCGGCGCTGATCGCGGTGGGAGCAACGGCGCTTATTTACAATTACGCAAGGTTCTCGAACTCTGACGGCGGTGCGGTCATTAGCTTTGCCGAGGAAGGCGTTGTCCCGGCGGGTATCTCGGACCCGCAGACCGTTTCGGACGAGCAGAACAGCATCGAGGTTTACCGGACGGTGAGCCCGGGGGTCGCATTTATCAATACCTCGTCCGGTCGTCAGAGCTGGTTCGGCGAGCAGGAGCGGGGCAGCGGTTCGGGCTCGGTCATCGACAATCAGGGCCACATCCTGACCAATTTTCACGTCATCGAGGGCGCACAGCGTCTAACCGTCAGCTTTGGCGGTGAAAAAACATACACCGCAACTGTCGTTGGCGGCGACCCGGACACCGACCTTGCGGTCATAAAGCTTGATGCTCCGCCCGCGGGGTTGCCCGCAGTGGCCCTCGGCGATTCGGACAAGCTGGTCGTAGGCCAGAAAGTACTTGCGATCGGCAACCCATTTGGGCTCGACCGCACACTGACGACCGGGGTGATCTCGGGCCTGCAGCGACCGATCCGAGCCCGCAACAACCGCCCGATCGACGCGGCGATCCAAACTGATGCCTCGATCAACCCGGGTAATTCGGGCGGGCCGCTGCTTGATAAATACGGCCGAATGATCGGCATCAATTCGCAGATCCTTTCGCCCTCAGGCGCATCCGTCGGCGTGGGGTTTGCGGTTCCGGTCAACACCGCAAAACGCGTGATCCCGCAACTTATCCAATTCGGTGAGGTCAGGCGGCCAAAGCTTGGGGCCACGCTGCCAAGTGTTCGCGAACTCAGATCGCGTGTCGAGCTTCCGGTGGCCGAAGGCCTGCTGGTGTACCTACTACAGCCCGGCGGTTCGGCTGAGCGAGCCGGCATCCGCGGCATTCAGGCCGATGGCAGCATCGGAGACATTATCCTTTCAGCCGAAGGCCAGAAGCTCAACGATATAGACGACCTTTACCGGCTGCTCGACCGCAAGCAGATCGGCGACACCGTGAACTTTGAGGTGTACCGGAATGGGCGAACGGTAACGGTTCCGGTGCGGCTGCTCGGCGCACCGGCGGGCCGCACGCTGAGGCGTTCGGTCGAAGAATAAGTGGCGTTAGTTATGTATGCGGCGGGCCGGCGACGGCTCGCCGCTTTTTGCTGCGATGGACGAGCTGAACGACTTCTTCAACGACGGTTTCGGGTGGACGTGCCGGCAGTGCTACCGAGACCTTGCTGTCGGCGGCGTTGATGGGCCTCATTCGCGCGTCTTTCGCGAGGGCGAGGCCGAAAGCAAGAGGCCGGTTCTCGCCAATGCCGCTCTCGCAAAATGGACCGATGCGACTCGCCGGTTCCTAACCTGCCCGCGGTGCGGGATCACCGAAGCCGTCGACCTGCATTGAGGCGATTCATCGGGCGGTCGAGCAGCGTGATACATTGGTCCTAATGCTCGAGCGCGAACTGGAGATAGCCATATCGCTGGCACGCGAAGCCGGTGCCGTCATCAGCGACCTTTACGGCACCGATCTCGTCGCGGAATCGAAGATCGGTGTCGACGAGCACGCCGAGCCGGTTACTATCGCCGACCGTGAGGCCAGCAGTTTGATCGTCGCACGTCTCGCCGAATCTTTCCCCGACGACGGCATCCTTTCCGAAGAGGAACCCGACGACACTGGCGCGCGGCTCGAGCGCCGACGAGTGTGGATAATCGATCCGCTCGACGGCACCGCCGGGTTCGTTCGACGCGACGGGGATTTTGCCGTGCAGATCGGTCTCGTCGACGACGGGCAGCCCATTCTCGGTGCGATCTATCTGCCTTTTCACGACCGTCTGACTTACGCCGTCAAAGGACAAGGCGCGTTCCTCGCGCGAAACGGTGACGGGCCGATCAGGTTGAGTACTTCCGCGATAACAAGTCCGGCCGAGATGACGCTGGCGCTATCGCGCAATCATCCAAGTCCGCGTATGGGCCGGATCATCGAACACCTTGGATTCGAGCGAACTGTGCGGCGAGGATCGGTCGGATTAAAGGTCGGACTGATCGCCGGCCGCGAGTGCGACATCTACATTCACCCAAGCCCGCGAACAAAACTCTGGGACACATGCGCTCCGCAGATCATTCTCGAAGAGGCCGGCGGTACTTTCACGGATCTGTTCGGAAGCCGCATCGTGTACGACCGCGCCGATGTGCAGAATCGGAACGGCATCCTCGCGTCAAACGGCCCGAGCCACGCCCGGGTCGTAGCTCTCCTCGGACCGCTTCTCGAAGAATTCGGCCGGGTCCCGCATCCCTGACCTAAATATTTTTTCCACAGGCGCAAATTTCTTGTTGTGTTTGCCAAGGTCTTTGTGATAGAAGTATCTTCAAGTAGTTCCTTCGAGCGCACGGGCTAAACCTTACAAGGATAAATTTTAAGTGATCGGAACCAACGGTATTTCTCAGCCGGCCGGGCAATCGGTGATCTATGCCGGCGACTATCTGAACAAGCTGAGTGGTGAAAAGCTGGAGCAGGAATGCCGACGCCAGATCGCCGCGGGCTGCACCGAGCTGGTCGTCAATTTCTCGGGGACCGAACTGGTCAACAGTATCGGCATCTCGATCCTGCTTGGCGTTATCGACGTCGCCTCAAAGAACGGCGCAAATGTCGTTTTCGCCGAAATGAACGAAAACACCGTAGAACTCTTTGACATGCTTGGCCTGACCAGGCACGTAACTATTCAGTGAGCAGTGAGCAGTGAGCAGAAGAGTGAAGAGTAAAGAGTGAAGAGTGAAGAGTGAAGAGTGAACTCATCACGGCTCACCGCCCACTGCTTACCGCTCACCGCTCGCTACTGACGACCCTTTATGCAACATGACCACAAACTGATCCACGCCTTTGGAGCGTTGGCCGAGTTGGGCAACGAGATCACGAACAAAGGCAGCTTTCAGGAAACGATCCGCACATCGCTGCATTTGTTGTCGGGGGCACTCGGGATCATGCGCGGCGCGGTCGCGCGATTCTCGCGTTTCGGGCATGAGCTGAATATGCTTGCGGTGCGAGCGTTGGGTGACGACTTTCCTCTGAGCCTGACGCTCACCGGTGAAGACGAGCGGCAATTCCTGACGAACGGACTCGCGCCTATCGAGATCGCCGAGGCGCAGGTGCTGCCGTTCTTTCAGATCTATAACGTGAGTTTTACCGGGCGCGGGCTAGAGCTGTTTGTGCCGCTTGTCGTTCGCGATGAGATCGTCGGCGCGATATTCCTGGGCGAAAAGGCCACGGGCGAAGCTTACAATTCCTACGAAAAAGAGATCATCTGTGCGATGGGCCAGCACATTGCTGTGGCTATCGCGCAGCGAAATCTGATGGCCGAGATCGAGCGGCGCACCGAAGAGAACCGGCAGATGTTCGACGAGATGCGCTCGACCTATCACGATACGGTCCGCGCGTTTGCCGCGGCGATCGATTGCAAGGACAAATACACGGAAGGTCATTCGGTCCGCGTCGGCAAGTTCAGCGAGATAATTGCGACCGAGCTTGGCTGGGGAAAAGAAGAGACCGAGGGAGCGGCGGTCGCGGGCTATCTTCACGACGTCGGCAAACTCACCGTCGAGCGGCGCATCATCAACGCTCCGTACAGGATCAACGCAAAGGAATCCTCCGAGCTGAACAAACACCCGACGGTCGGCTTCGAGATACTAAAGCCGATCCATCATCCCTATGCCGACGTTCCGCTGGCGGCCAAGTACCACCATGAGCGGCTCGACGGCCGCGGTTACCCGGACGGGCTCTTCGACCGTGAGATACCTTATATCGCGAAGATCGTCACGCTGGCGGATTCGTTCGATGCGATGACGACCGACCGCCCATACCGAGCGCGTCGCAAGGCGACGGACGTGGTCGAGGACCTGCATCACAACGCCGGCAAGCAATTTGCGCCCGAGATCGTGACCGCATTCTTAGGCGGAATGCTTCGCGAGCTGACCGGCGAAGACCGAAACAAGCGATTTCGCCGCCTCCTGGGCCGGGAATACATGGAGGCCGAGGGCCTTGTAAACAAGCTTCGATATACGCTCAACGAAATGTCGCCGACCGCGCCGATGACCTATGTCGCCGCGGCGGCGATCGGCGAAAGGCCGGTCCACTAAGGGCAGATCATCTCCGCGTTTTTTACCTGGCGGTTACCGAAAATCAGTCGTTTGCCATTAGAATTTTAGGCAGCGGCTGATTTTCGGCGCATGTCGATCAAATTCTCGAGCACATTTCTGCTGCGAAAGCTTCACCAGCTAACGGGCGTGGTCCCGCTGGGGGCGTTTTTCTTTGTCCATATGTGGACGAATTCGGCCGCCCTTAACGGCGCGGGAAGTTTTAATAAGCATGTTCAGGACATCCACGACATGCCGTACCTTTTGTTTCTGGAGATATTTGGCATCTTTCTCCCGCTGCTTTTTCACTCGGTCTATGGCGTTCTGATCTCGGGGGAGGCAAGACCGAATCCGCTGGCCTACGGCTTTGCCCGCAATTGGTTCTATGTCTTTCAGCGGGTGACCGGCATTTATCTTTTTGTCTTCCTGTTATTCCACATTTTGAATTTCCGATTCGGCCTGATCCCGGGGTTGAATCTTGTCCCGGTCGCCGGCAACGCAGACCGCGCTTTTGCGATCGTTGCCGGGGAATTTCAGATCACCTGGGTGCTTGTGGTCTACATTCTCGGCGTGCTCGCGACGGCCTGGCACCTTGCGTACGGTTTCTTTTTGTTTGCCGTCGATTGGGGCATCGTGATCGGCGAGAAGGCGCAAAAGCTCACGCTGACCGCGTGCCTTGGCTTGGCGGTGTTTTTGTCATTCGTCGGCGTGAACGCGGCGTTTGCGTTCGTACGTCCGTGCGGTCTGATGCCGAAAGCGCTATGCGAGGAGGCGAAACAACCGGCACCGGGCGGGTCGACGCGATTCTAGCTTATGGCAACAAAACTGAAGATCGCGATCGTTGGCGGAGGGCTTGCTGGACTTGCTGCGGCGATGAAGATAGCCGAGGCCGGGCACGAGGTCGATCTGATCTCCGTTGTCCCGGTCAAGCGTTCGCACTCGGTCTGTGCGCAGGGCGGCATCAATGGTGCTGTAAATACAAAGGGCGAAGGCGATTCGCCTGCCAAACATCTCGACGACACGGTTTACGGCGGCGACTTTCTCGCCAATCAGCCGCCGGTCAAACGCATGTGCGACATGG
>CAZSOE010000072.1:0-8641 GCA_964608335.1 uncultured Chloracidobacterium sp. | reverse complement strand
GAGATCGTCGAACGCGGAACGCATGAAGAGTTGATAGCTTTGAACGGCCGGTATAGACAACTCTACGATAAGCAGTATCGCTTCGAACAAAACCTTTTTGTGAACCCTGGCGAGGACTTCACGGGCGAGATCGCGGATGCGATGGCCCAAACAAAACTCTAGGAGGAGACCCCGATATGCCGAAGGTACAAAACTATTCGAACCACGTCCGCTGGTTCCCGCTGCAGCATTTCGTTGTCGCGCCGCTGCTGCTGATATTCCTCATTTATCAGTCGGTCAGGCTCTATCAGGAACCGACGCTCGACCGGGCCGTGATGGTGATCTTTGCAGTGACGATCATCCTGCTTTCGATCGCCGCTCGGCTTCAGAGCCTGGCGGTGCAGAACCGGGTGATAAGGCTCGAGGAAAGATTGCGATATCGCGAATTACTGTCGCCGGACGCCGTGGCCCGCGCCGCGAAGCTGCGTACACGACAGATCATCGCGCTTCGGTTCGCTCCCGACGATGAGTTGCCGGGCCTTGTCGACAGGACGCTTAACGGCGAGTTTGCTCGGCCGAAGGAGATCAAGATGGCCGTCAAAAACTGGCGGGCCGACTTTATGCGGGCCTAAGGTCGTTTTATCTCTCGCCGCAGCATCGCCTGGATGTGCGGAAAGCGACCAAGGCTTTCGGCAGCCCGCAACGAAATGCAGAACATCGGTTTGATGAATGGGACGAAGTGCGTTTTCCCGCGCCGCGCGGATTGGAAGGAGAATGTCCCGGCGGCCTTGAGGCACCGTTGGATCGTCTGGACGCGGAACTCGTTCGCAAAGTCGTCCTCGTCGAGCCGGTACAAGCCTAATTTTGCACGCAGCTCGAGAAAATAGCGCCGCTTCTCGGCAAGCCATTCGCGCGAAGGCGGCTCCGTAATTCGGTCGAGCAGCAGGGAAACGAGGTCGTAGGTTGGCGAGCCTATCCGCGCGTCCTGATGGTCGATGATGCGAAGCCTGCCCTGGGGATCGATCATCAGATTCGCAGCGTGAAAATCACGGTGACACAGAACGGTCGCGTTGCGTTCCAACTCACGCGCGATCTCGTTCAGCTCATCCCAGATCAACTCCTCGTCGTGCGCCTCCAGCGGTGCATTAAGCAGGATCGTAAAATAGCTGTCAAGGAAATGCCGCATCTCGTCGGTCAGCTTCTTGACATCGAATCGGAGCTTCGAGGCCACCGACCTGAGCTCGAAAGCCTGGGCGGTCGCGGCCTGGATGCTTGCGATCATCGCGATCGCCTCATCGAGCCGACGTCTGCGTTCGGCCTCAGGAGCCTCTGCCAGCACGTCGCGAAGAATGCGGTCGCCGAGGTCTTCCTGAACGATCACGCGGAGCTCAGCATCATGGTCCAACACCCGCGCGACCGGCAAACCGGCCGACAAAAACAATCTGGTCGTGCCCAGGAACGAATCGAACGCCGGATCGCCCACCTCAGGGTAAACACATGCGATCGCGGTCCCATCGTCCCAGCCGATGCGAAAATACTCGCGAGTCGACGCATCTGCCGTGAGAGGCGTGACCATCGAGACTCGGCCGCGAGCGGCGAGAAAGCGATCTAACCTTGTCCTTTGCCCGGTTTTCTTCGGATCTGTCACCATCTGACGCCCTGTCTCAATTCAAGGGAACTATGTAGTTATCGCCCTCGATGTAGCCCCGGAGCGCCTTTTCAGGGATCTCATTGCAGCTTCGCACCATATCCGCACCTACGATCGCGGCGTTCTCAAAATGCGCGCCGGGCGGGATCGTAACACCGTCGGCGATGATCGTACGATAAAGCGTGGCACCGTCACCGAGTGTAACGTTGTCCCAGATCACTGAGTCTTTCAGGCTCACGGCACCTTGCATCACACAGTTCTTGCCGAAATGAACATCGCCCGTCTTCATCATCGCAAGGCTGATGTCCAGATAACGCGGGATGGTCGATAGCTCGTACCATTCGCCTTCGCCCACGTGTGCCGCAACACGGCCACCGGCTTTTATCAAAGGAATATAGATGTCAGTGACAGTGTCTGACGGATACGTCTCCGGGATCATCTCATAGATCTTGGGCTCGAGAATGTGAATGCCGGTGAACATCAGTGGCACCATCAGCTCGTGTTCCGTGTCGCGCAATTCGGCCTCGGTAACGGGCGTAGCGTGCGGGCCAAAACGCGTGATAAAACCGTCCTCGACATCGACGACGGTGAATTTCTCGCGCTTGTGATTCTCCTTGAGAACAAGCGTCGCAACAGCCCCGAGCTTTTTATGCGTCTCGACCGCGGCCGCGATATCGATGTCGGTTATTATCTTGCCGTTGACGACGATAAACGTGCTCTCGCCCAGTTTGTCGCGTGCAAACCTGAGCGCGCCGGCAGTTCCGAGAATATCGGGTTCCTCGATGCTGTATTCGATCGACACCCCGAAATCACTGCCGTCGCCGAGAGCCGCGATCACCGACTGCGGCTGATGGTGAAGGTTGACGACAATGTCTCGGATACCAAACCGCGCGATATATTCGGCGACATAACCCACAAGCGGCTTGCCTAGAAATGGAATGGCCGGTTTTGTGCGGTCGATGGTCAGAGGAAAGAGCCTCGTCCCAAACCCGGCCGCAAGGATCATTGCTTTCATCTGCGTCCGATTGCAAGCTGGATCGGCGCTACCCGAGGGTCATACCGTCGCGTATGTGAAAAGAGGCTGGGAAGCCTCTGCTTCCCAACCCCTGTTGATAGTCCGAACAAGGCGTTTTAGTGAACGTTGAAATTGGCCATAGGGTAGTCACCCTGCACTCCCCAAAGGACGCCTCGGGGCCCACTCGTCGTTCCGCGATAGAAGTACTCGCCCGTCGTGGACCGCCAGACGGCCTGGTCCGTGCGCCCATCGCCATCATAGTCGCCCTGCGTGAGGAAGTCCGTGCCCGACGCTCCCCAGAGGATGTGGACGTCCGGACCGCCACCGCTTGGTCGATAGAACCAGTTCCACACACCGCCGATACCTCTCGCAACAGCAATATCGGTCTTGCCATCGCCATCCCAGTCGCCCGGGACAACCGAATCGCTCGGCGTACCAAATTGGTTATTTGTGCTCGTGGTGTTGTTCGCGAACAGTATCCAGAAGTTCGCCAAGCCACCACCTGCATCGCGCTGGACGACGAAGTCATTCTTACCGTCGCCATCGTAGTCGCCTGGGGCCGGGAAGTCACCGGTCTGGCCCCATCTGATGTTCACACAATTCGCAGGCGTACAGCCCGGCCCGCCGACACTGCTCTTTCGATACCACCAGTCGCTCGTGCTCCCCGCCCGGTAGACAGCGATATCAGCTTTGTTGTCGCCGTCGTAATCACCCACGACGCTTTCGTCGTCGCCGGCCTGTCCAAAGTTGACCTGATCGACCGTGCCATTGCTGCTGTTGAGGATGTACCAGAAGCTGTTGCCCGGGGCACCGGGGCGGAATACCGCGAGATCGGACTTATTGTCCCCATCGAAATCCTCCATAACGAAGGAATCCGAGGCGATACCCCAAATGAAGCCGCGGGAGGTCGCTGCGGGAGCTTCCTCACCGGGACGGGCGTGGGCAGCTTCAAGGCCAAACCACGTCACGGCGCCGTTCGGGCCACCACCGGTATTGCGGAGATTCCAATGATCGGTCCTGCCGTCACCATCGCTGTCATTCACGTGCTGGACCGGCGCGGTGGCAGCACCGGCCAGCGTTAGGTTCGCCGACGAAACCGATCCCGAATCATCGGCACACCAGTCGAGGAACCTGAGTGTCCAGTCGCCGTTTATCTGAGCCGTGGTCAAACCGGCATATACCGGAAGCATCAGCGTGTTTCCACCGCCCGCGCTGCCGTAGGCCGAAGTGCGGTAGTCGCCGGAAGGCAACGCGGCCGTGGAGGCCGCAGTCGCCGCGGCTTGATGCCATGTCGGTGACGCCGGAGCTCCATCGTGGAACGTGTATGGTCCGGCAATGTCGGAATTGTCGTTCACCTCACCGAAGACCAGGTGCGATGTACCATTTGGCGAAAAAAGGATCACGTCAATGTCGAATATCCATGTATGCGCGGGGCTCAAGGTGAAATTGACCCTAATGTCCTGCAACGGCGCGGTAATGCCCGATACCGTGAACTTCACGTCCTTTGCCGTGCCCGGAGTGACGCCACACTGAGGCGAGTTATCGGGTATTGCGCCGAGCGTCGCCGGCGTAGCAGGGAATCCGGCCGCCGGCGCCTCTATACCAAACAGGGGTATCTGGGCTCTGCCGGCCGCACTCGTCTGAGGTGCCTCAAAAGCAACCGTACCTACAACGAGACAAAAAGCGACGACGAGACAAAAAAGCGTTCTCGGTCGCCGCGACCTCAAACTCCGTTGCGTGATTCTCATTAGATTCCTCCGAAGAAAACTGATTTTGGATTGGGAGCCCCAGCGGATCAAGACGTCCATAGGCGCTCATCACAACTTACTGAAACCTTAGGGGCTTTCAAGCCAGAAACTACCGCAACTATAGATAATTTAGCTCCGAAAGGCAAGAGTTTTAATAGTTTGCGGGCGGACCTCAGATTCAGCCCGCCGGGTTCGACAATCGGGCTGAACTGATCTAATGTCGTCACGATGCGGCCAAGACGGAACGACCGGCGCGAGATCTTCGGATGGATGCTCTATGACTGGGGTAACTCCGTTTTTTTTACCACGGTTGTCGGCGTCCTGATCGGGCCATACCTGAACGGACTAGCCGAAGCCGCCGTTGGAAAGGATGGCGTGATACTCGACCTCGTCCTTTTTAACGTCACCCCAAAAGGCCTGCCGGCGTTCTGTACTGCGGTTTCGGTGATATCGATGGTCGTTTTTCTCCCGATCCTGGGAGCGATCGCCGATTATACGCACCTAAAGAAACTCCTCATGGCGGTTTTCTGCTATGTCGGCGTGGTGTCGGGCGGCCTGCTGTTCATGGTGACGGAATCCTACGTCGCGTGCAGCATCTTGTTCATCGTGTCGACCGTAGGGTTCGCTGCGGCAAACGTGTTTTACAACGCATTCCTGATCGATATTACGACCGAGGACCTCCGGGATAAGGTCTCGAGTTATGGGTATGGAGCCGGATATCTGAGCGGGTTCCTGATGCTCATCGTAAACGCCCTATTTCTCGCAAATGCAGAATCTTTTGGCATATCGATCGGCCTTGCGGTACGGATCAGCTTTCTCATCGCGTGCATCTGGTGGGGAGGGTTTGCGGCGATCTCCTTCGCTCTGCTCAAGACCCGCGCTCCGGAGAAACAGGTCCCGGCAGATCGTAATCTTGTTACGATCGGCTTTAGCGAGTTGCGCCAAACGCTCCGCGAGCTGCGCGCTCTGCCGCACACGATGCTGTTTCTTGTAGCGTATCTGTTCTATAACGACGGCATTCAGACGGTCATTCTTCAGTCTTCGGTCTTCATATCAAACGAGCTTTTCACTCTCGATGAACGAAAGGCCGACATAGACAAGCCTTTTCTCATCCAGATCTTCATTGTCGCCCAGATCTCGGCCTTTGCGGGCGCGCTTGTTTTCGAACGCATCGCACGGTTCCTCGGTGCAAAGCGGACGATAATGATCTCTCTCGTCATTTGGTCCGGAATCGTTATATACGCCTATGGGTTCTTTGAAACCAGGATGCAGGCGTACATCATGGGTGGTTGTATCGGCATGGTCCTCGGGGCCGCCCAGGCGCTGTCGCGTTCACTTTTCTCACAGATGATCCCGAAGGGACGCGAGTCCGGCTTCTTTGGTCTCTACGAGATCTCCGAAAAGGGTACGTCGTGGATGGGGCAGTTAATGTTCACGGTAATAGTCGGTGCGACCGGCTCATTTCGTCATGCGATATTCGGACTGATCGTCTTTTTCGTGATCGGCACGATCATTCTCCTGTTCACCAATACCGCCCGAGCGATCCACGACGCCGGTAATCTGACGCCTGAAGAAGCTGCAGCCCAAAATTGAAAAATTGAGCCCAAAATCCGAAAATCACTTAAGTAATATCGGTTGATGTCCAATGTTGGCTGAATCCGGCGAAAAGATCGTCACCATTTTTGGCGGCGCGAAGTGTACGCCCGACACCGAGGAATACATCGAGGCGCACGACCTCGGCGCCCGTCTGGCTGAAGCCGGGTTCACTATCTGTACGGGCGGGTATCTCGGAATAATGGAAGCTGCGTCGCGCGGCGCTCGTGAAAAGGGCGGCCGGGTATTGGGCATCGTAATGAATCAGTTCAAACACGAGCCGAATCGATATCTTACGGACAAAGTCGCGACGAATCACTTCTACGAAAGGCTGCAGAATCTGATAACGCGGTCCGTTGGGTTCGTCGCATTGCGCGGCGGAATGGGCACGGTGACCGAGGTCTCGCTGGTTTGGAACAAGCTGCAGACCGGCGTCATCGGGGCCAGGCCTCTAGTGCTTATCGGTGATTGTTGGAAACCCGTGATCGACGCCTGGAGAGCTCATCTCGTCGTATCTGAAGCGGATGTCGGCTTGCTCGATCTGGCACCGGATGCTGCCACGGCGGCAAGTCTAATAATCGCGAAATCGAGAGGAGTCACGCTATGAACTGTCCAAAATGCAACGCCGCTCTGATGGACGGCGCTAATTTCTGCGGCACCTGCGGCACGACCATTCAGGCGACCGCCGCACCTCCGCCACCTGGCGCTCCAGCGACGGGCGAAGCGTTTCATTTTGACACTGACGGGCGCGGTCAGGGGCGAGGTTACACGTGGGAGATCATGCATCAGGGAGCCTTCGCGCTTGCGGTGGTCAATTTGCAGGCCGAGCAAACGATAGCCGCTGAGGCGGGAGCGATGGTTTCGATGTCGGCGAACGTCGATCTGCACGCCGAAATGAAGGGCGGCGTTTTCGGTGCGCTGAAACGGGCAGTCGGCGGAGAATCGGCCTTCGTTTCAACTTTTACGGCCCGCGGGGGTGCGGGCGAGGTTACCTTTGCGCCCGGAGCGCCGGGCGACGTGGTGGGTATCGAGATGCAGAACCAGGTTTTTATGGTACAGTCCAGTTCCTACCTCGCCGGAGACGTATCGCTCCAGGTCGACACGAAATTCGGCGGTGCGAGGTCGTTCTTCGGCGGTGAAGGCCTTTTCCTGCTTCAGATAAGCGGCTCCGGGCTACTGCTCGTTTCGTCGTTCGGGTCGATCCATCGCCGAAGGCTGCGGCCCGGCGAGCCGTACGTGGTCGATACCGGTCATCTGGTGGCATGGGAAGGTCACATGCAATACAACGTTCGAAAAGCTGCGAAGAGCGGCTACCTGCGCAGCTTCCTTAGCGGTGAGGGTATGGTCGCGGAGTTTGTGGGACCCGGAGAAGTGTTGATCCAGACGCGCAATCTCGCCGCATTTGCCGGGATGCTAAAGCCGTTCTTCCCATCGCAGGGCGGCGGAAGCGGTTTTAGCTTTGGCAGCTAGGCTCGCACCAAGCAGGGAAAAACTAGAATCCCCTTTCCTTTGGCTGTTTCCTTCGGGTGTGGCCGCGCGCCCGCGCGGGCCCACAAGCCGCAGTGGAAAGGGTGCCCAAATTCGTATCGATCGTGACTTTGCTGACCTTGCTTTGTGGGGTGTCGTACGCGCAGACGCCGGCCGGTCGCAATAGCCCGTATTCTCCTAATCCCGAGCCAAAGGGAACTCGTCCGGCGCCCACGAACCCGGCGCCCACAGCGATCGGGTCGATGCTTCCCGCTGATGGCGAATTGGCTTCCGATACCAAGCCGGTTCCAAAACCGCAAACACCCGCAACACGGACTCCTGAGCGGCCAAGATCGCCGACCGAGCTTTACCTGATCGGTGCGGGCGATGTCCTTCTGATCTCACTCAAGAATGCTCCTACGGCCGTCGAGCAATATACGGTTCGCGAAACAGGCATGATCGATTTCCCCCTCGCCGAGAAGGATATACATGTCGCCGGGCTGACCGTCGAGGAAGCACAGGCGGAGATCGCCGGCCGGATAAGGCTTTACCCCGACCCAAAGGTCGAAGTACGCATTCGCGAATACGCCAGCCATAAGGTATCGATAGGCGGCCTCGTGGATCGTCCCGGTCAGCTCAGCCTGCAGCGCGAGGCAATGCCGTTATACGTCGTCCGTGCGGCTGCAGGAGCGGACTCCCGCGCGACGAAAGTCATCATCCGGCGGGCAGGTGGGCTCAAGGTCGAGGATTTGGATCAAAATGTCGCGGGTTCCGACAATGCCCTCATTTTTCCCGGTGACACCCTTGAGTTCACGGCCGACGGCCGCGCGAACCTGCCGCGGGCCGCCGGATACATTTACGTTTCCGGTTCGATAGGCTCGGCGGGCCAGAAGGAATTTCTACCGGGCATGACGCTTTTGCAGGCGATAATGGGCGCCGGCGGGGTAAAAGGGAACCCCAAAAAAGCCTCGATCCGGCGGCGCGGCGAAGCCAGCGAGCTCGCCCTGCTCGAATACGACCTGCGTTCGATCCGCGACCGGAAAACGCCCGACCCAAGGCTCGAAGCCGGCGATCGGATCGAGATCGGAAACTGAATCACCTCGGACCGATATCGAGACGATCTGTCGCTCCATATGGGCGCTCATTTCGCTCGCTCCGCGCGAACCCGCGCATCGATTTTTGGATTGTTCA
>CAZSOE010000071.1:6713-8666 GCA_964608335.1 uncultured Chloracidobacterium sp. | reverse complement strand
GTTTTTGTTTTTATTGCGCTCAAAGGCGATGCGGGGTATGTCGAGCAGCGACGCGAGCTCGAGATCGCGGGCCACCCCATCATTAACATCGAGCTTGAAACGATCGCGTCTTTGGGCCAGGAATTTTTCCGCTGGGAATTCGCGACCGCCGTCGCCGGTGCCGTGATGAAGATCAACCCGTTCGACCAGCCCGATGTCGAGTCGGCCAAGGTCGAGGCACGCAAGATCACCGATGAATACGAGCGAACGGGCGTTCTGCCCGCCGAAACGCCTTTCTTCGAGGCCGACGGTCTAGCGTTCTTTTCGAGCCCCGAATACGCCGACACTCTGACCGCCGCTGTCGATGGCAAAACGCCCGGGTCGGTCCTCAACGCTCATCTCGATCGCATTGCCAGACACGATTACTTCGCGCTGCTCGCGTATGTCGAGATGAACGAGCACAACGAATCGCTTCTGCAGACGATCCGCGAAAAGGTCCTCCGCTCTCGCCGCGTCGCGACCTGTCTCGGGTTTGGCCCGCGATTCCTCCACTCGACGGGACAGGCTTATAAGGGCGGCGCGAACAACGGCGTGTTTCTACAGATCACATCCGATGATGAGATCGACCTGCCGGTTCCCGATCAGAAGTACACCTTCGGCGTCGTAAAGGCCGCCCAGGCCCGCGGCGATTTTCAGGTGCTCCTTGACCGGAACCGTCGTGCACTCCGCGTGCATCTCGGATCGGACGTTGCCTCGGGTCTTCAACGTATCGCGGCCTTTACCTGATCAGCCTTCTTTTTGTGCATAGGTGGCCGATCTCTTTCTAATATTCGCTTCACTTAGCCACGACGATACGGAACAGTAGAGCCCTCACTCACGTGCGGGCTACTGACAAGGCGGTACTTGTGTTAGTTTGTAAACAGTCAAACACTCTCGAACCATGGCCGGCGAACTGGAAATCGGCGCTCTCCTTGGCCACTACCGCATCCTTTCGAAGATCGGCGCCGGTGGGATGGGCGAGGTCTATTTGGCGGCCGATACCGGGTTGGACCGGCAGGTCGCGGTAAAGATACTCGACACGGAGGCGTCTGCCGACCCTGAGCGCGTCCATCGCTTTGTACAGGAGGCAAAGTCTGCCTCGGCTCTCAATCATCCAAACATCCTCACGGTCCACGAGATCGGCAGTCAGGATGGCTCACATTACATTGCGACGGAATTCATCAAGGGTGTCACGCTTCGCGAGAAGCTGAACGCCGGGCCGATCGAACTACGTGAAACGCTCGATATTGTCATCCAGGTCGCGGCCGCTCTGAAAGCTGCTCACGAGGCCGGCATAATCCATCGCGACATCAAGCCCGAGAACGTGATGCTCAGGAACGACGGCTTTGCCAAAGTCCTCGATTTCGGCTTGGCAAAGTTGACCGAGCAATTCCTTTCGTCGTCAGCCTCGGCCTCAGGCGACCCCCAGGACGCCGTTTCCGACACGGTCGTAAATACAACGCCCGGAATGCTGCTGGGGACGTTCGCCTATATGTCGCCCGAACAGGCCCGCGTCCAGGAGACCGACGCCCGTTCCGATATTTGGAGTCTCGGTGTCGTGCTTCACGAGATGGTCGCGCGGCGGGCACCATTCAGCGGTGCGACGCTGACGGACACTCTCGTCGCCATCCTTTCACGGGAACCGGCCCCGGTCGATCAACCGATACCGGCCGAACTGGACCGGATACTTAAGAAGGCCCTGGAAAAGGACCGCGAAAAGCGGTATCAAACCATCGCCGAGTTTTCGAACGACCTCAAGAACTTAAAACAGGACCTTGATCTCGCCGCGGGCGGATCAGTTCGATACGTCACGCAGACCGCCTCGAGCGCTGAATATGTCGTCGAGGAAGTAAAGAGACACAAGCTCTCGTTGGTCGTTGCGGCTGTAGCTCTGGTCCTGCTGAGCACGGCGGGCGTCTTGGGGGTTTATTTCGC
>CAZSOE010000071.1:0-6613 GCA_964608335.1 uncultured Chloracidobacterium sp. | reverse complement strand
GAGATGGTCAATACATCGGACAAGACGCTCATCTGGGGCGAATCGTATCGCCGCAAGGTCTCGGAAGCGCAGAGCATTCAGGAGGAGATCGCTCGGGCGGTCTCGGACAAGCTCCGCGTCAAGCTGTCGGGCAAGCAGGAAGAGCAGCTCGGCAAGCAGGCGACACAGAATTCGCAGGCTTACCAGCTGTACTTGAACGGTCTCTTCTACCGGAGGAAAGGCGGGTCGGCGAATTACCGGCGGGCGCTCGACTACAACAATCAGGCGATCGCTATCGACCCAAACTTCGCACTGGCATATGTCGGCGTGGCCGAGGCCTATCGTTTTTTTGGAGCCAACAGTTTGCTTGACCCGCAGGAAGCCGACGCCAAGGCAAAGGAAGCGATCCAAAAGGCCCTTGAACTAGATGACACGCTCGCCGAAGCCCACGTCGCACTTGCGCAGATCAAGCGGAATGAATGGAACTGGGCCGCGGCCGAGGTCGAATACAAACGCGCGATCGAGCTGAACCCAAATTTCTCGCGCGCACACAACAACTACGCCCTATTCCTTTCGATCCTCGGCCGACGCGACGAGGCTCTGGCCGAGATCAAGCGTGCGCGGGAGCTTGACCCGCTGGACGCGCGGTTCCTCGCCGATGAAGGACAAATTCTGTACGATGCCCGGCGATACGATGAGGCGATACAGCAGTTTCAGGCGACGCTGAAGGCCGAGCCCGACGATGTATTTGCGCTCGCATATCTGGCGTATATCTACGCTTCGAAAGGCGATCACGCCGAGGCCGTGAATTATTACCGCAAATATATGGATGCCGAAGGCGAGACTTCGAGCACCAAGTGTTACCTGGGCTATGCGCTGGCGCGATCGGGACGCCGCGACGAGGCGATCCAGCTGCTGGCCCAACTGAAAGCGACCAAGGAATACGTCTCGCCCGGCGAAATGGCCGTGCTCTACGCCGGCCTTGGGGACAAAGAGGAGGCGTTTGCCTCGCTCGAAAAAGCCTTCGAGGCGCGCGATATCCAGCTCCAGTTCCTAAAGATCGAACCGCACTACGACATTCTCCGAGATGACCCGCGTTATCAGGACCTTACGCGGCGCGTCGGGCTCCCGCAATGATCATTGCGGCGGCAGTCGACCCGGCGTCAACGGTGCGCCGGCGGCTTCGAGCTCCTTCTCGAATTTCGGCATATCCGCCTCGATCAGCTTCCTCAAACGCACAAGCACCGGTCCAAATTCCGAGTTGGCTAACTCGTAGTTTGCCACCTGCGTTGCCGTCGGCCTGATCGTAGAAAGGCGTATCGCGCCGGCGACGTTGCCGATGCGCCCGAGGATCGAAGGCGGCGGTATCTCGGTGTTGGCCCGGCCGCCCCGAATTGCGTTGATCAACGTATCGATCTCGTTATCAAACGCTTCGGCCTGATCGATCAGCCGCTTGTTGTTCGCGGTCGGAGCCTCGGCCGCCGCCCGCTTAAGTAGTCCGATGCGCGTCTTAGCATCTGTCGAAGCGGACGATGCTGCGGCCACCGAGCGCTGGAGCGAAGAAACTTTGCGTTGAAATTCAGCCAGTGCCTTCGCGTCCGCCGGAGAGATATTCTCCTTGCCTTCGACCACAATGCTGAATGTCTGCGATCCCGGCAGTGCGGTTACCACGCCATTGACTCGCGTCGCCATCGACACCGTGTATTTGCCCGGCATCACAAGGGATCCCTGAGGGCCACCACCAAACCCGAATCCGCCCTCCGGCGGCCCGCCACCACCGGGGCCTCCTCCACCGCCCGCAGGTGCGGTGATCGACGGAGCAAAGTAACGCATGTCCCAAGTGACGCGTTGAATGCCGGCGGATGCCGGTGCGGTCAAGCGGCGGACTATGTTGCCGTCGGAATCCGTCACAGTAAAAATAAGGGCCGGCGGCTCCTCTTCAGCTTCAGCCCTGAGCTCGGCGATCGTCGGATAACGGAAAGGTTGGCGGGCCCGTTCGGCGGCCCGTTCTGCCTCCTGCCGGCGCTGGCGCATCGTTCGCGGCCCTTCTTTCAGGTAATAAGTGAACACGGCTCCATAAGCCGGGTTTGGAGCGGTGTAGAACGAACCGCCCTGCGATCCGGCAAACGTTGTGTTCGAACGAACGAACATCAGCGCGTCGCGCACGGGAAACAGCATCGAGCCCTGTTCGATCATCGCCCGCGTCACTTGCCGCAACGGTGCGTAGTTGTCGAGGACGTAGATGCCGCGGCCGAACGTCGCGAGAACGAGATCGTCCTCTTGTTTCTGGATGGCGATGTCCGCGACCTGTATGGTCGGCAGACCGCCGCGTAGCTGGATCCAGCGACCGCCGCCGTCAATCGTAAAGAAAACACCGAACTCGGTACCGGCGAAAAGCAGGTTCGGGTTGACGTGGTCCTCGGCGATCGCATACGTCGAACCGCGCGCGGGCAGGTTCGACGCGATCGATGTCCACGTTCGACCGGCGTCCGTGCTCTTCACCAGATATGGTTTGAAGTCGCCGTACTGGTGGTTATTAAAAGCCGCGTAGACCGTATTCGTCTCATGCTGCGAGGCGAGAACCCGTTTGACATAACTTGTTTTCGGAATCCCGTCGATCTCCTCGACCTTACGCCAGCTTCCGCCGTCGTTTTCGGTTATCTGGATGAGTCCATCGTCTGTGCCGACGTAAATGAGGCCGGCTTTCTTCGGCGACTCGCTAAGCGCCGAGGCGTTGCCGTAAAGCGCGGTCGACTGGTGCTTGGCGATAGCGTCGGGGCCCCAGACCTTGCCCATCACGGGCAAGGCATTGCGGTCGATCCCGCGTGAAAGGTCGCCCGAGATCACTTTCCAGTCGTCGCCGCGGTTGTCCGATTTGAATAGCTTGTGGCCGGCGAAATAAAGCCGCGTATGAGAGTGCGGGCTGATAATGATCGGCGAATCCCAGTTATATCGCTGTGATTCGATGTCTTTGCCCTCCATCGGCGCTATCCCGACGCGCTCGCCTGTCCGCTTGTCAAAGCGCACGAGCCCGCCGTTCTGGCTCTCGGCATAGATGATATTAGGATCGGTCGGATCGACACGCGATTGAAATCCGTCGCCGCCGTTGGTCGCGATCCAATCCGAGTTCACTATCCCCGCGGTGCTCCGGCTCCTCACCGGTCCGCCGAGCGAGTTATTGTCCTGCGTACCTCCGTAAACGTTGTAGAAGGGTAAGGCATTGTCGAGCGCAATGTCGTAGAACTGTGCGACCGGAAGGTTCGCCTTGAAATGCCAATTGGCTCCGCGGTCAAAGCTCTCATAAACGCCCCCGTCACAGCCGACCAGGATGTAATCCGTGTTCCTAGGATCGATCCAGATAGCGTGGTTATCCACGTGTTTGAGCCGCTCGCCGAGATTACGAAGACTTCGCCCGCCGTCGTCCGAAACCTGGTTCTGGACGTTAGGGAGATAAATGCGGTCGACGTTCTTGGGATCGGCGATGATCTGGCCGTAGTACATTCCCTGGGCGATCTGGTTGCTCATGCGCTCCCATGTCGCGCCGCGGTCGCTCGAGCGGAAGATCCCGCTAAGCTGGCCGCTTGCCTCAACCGTCGCATATACGACGTCGGTATCGGCTGGCGAGATCGAAAGTCCGATGCGGCCGAGATCGCCCGGCGGAAGCCCGCCCCGCAGACGGGTCCACGTGTTGCCTCCATCGACGGATTTGTAGATCGCGCTCTCGGGCCCGCCATTGATCAGAGTGTGAAAATGCCGCCGCCGCTGCCAGGTCGCCGCGTACATGATGTCGGGGTTTGACGGATCGATCACGACATCGGTCGCCCCCGTGTTTTCCGCTCCCGCTATGACCGCCTTCCACGTTCGGCCGCCGTCCGTCGTCTTGAAAAGTCCTCGCTCGCCGCCGCCGGACCACAACGGTCCCTGCGCGGCGACGAAGACGACGTTGCCGTCGCGCGGATCGATCGCGATACGGCCGATATGCTCGCTCGTCCGAAGCCCGACGTTGCGCCAGCTTCGGCCGCCATCGTCCGACCGGTAAACGCCGTCTCCATATGCGACGCTTCGCTGACTGTTCCTTTCACCGGTCCCAACCCAAACGGTCGACGGATTCTTCGGATCAATGGCGATCGCACCGATCGAGAAGGAACCCTCGTTGTCGAAGATTGGCGAAAATGTCGTGCCGCTGTTGACCGTTTTCCAGACGCCACCAGAAGCGACGGCGACATAATACTTCGCTCGGTCGCTCGGATCGACGGCAAACGCGATCACGCGGCCGGACGTGACCGCCGGCCCGATCGACCGGAAGCGCATCCCGGAAAAGATACCGGAGCCCATCGGGTCGACCGTCGGAGACGGGCTCGGGGCAGGCGTCGCCGCCGTTACCCGCGTCGAATCGCCCGCGGGCGACGGCGACGCGACCGGCGTCGGCGTAGGCACGACCTGCGGGACGACCGCGGCGACAAAGTAAACGAGCAGACATGTAGCGACAGACAAAAAGCGATATTTTTGCACGACAAACTCCTTCCGTTTTGGACCTTAATTGTTAGACAAGAACGACCGAATTATGCCTTGTTTCCCCATCGTTTATCAAGGTGAGGCTGATTGTTGCTACCGCCGGAGATTGGGAATAAACTCTCACTAGTGAAGCTATACAACGACATTCTTGCCCTGATCGGCAACACGCCGCTCGTCCGCGTCAACCACATAACCCGTCAGCACAAGATAAAGGCGACGGTGCTGGCCAAAATGTAAATCCTCAACCCGGGCTACTCCGTTAAGGACCGCATCGGCATCTCGATGATCGACTGGGCCGAAAAGGAAGGCGTTTTGAAGAAAGGCGGCACGATCATCGAGGCCACCAGCGGCAACACAGGTATCGGCCTAGCGTTGACCGCGGCTGTTCGCGGATACAAGTGCATCTTTGTTCTGACCGACAAGGTATCGGTCGAAAAGGTCAGGTATCTGAAAGGCCTCGGGGCCGACGTGGTCGTCGTTCCCGCCGCGGCGAAACCGGGGACGCCCGAGCATTATCACGAAACTGCGGCCCGGATCTCGAAAGAGACGCCGAATTCCTTTTATCCTGATCAGTATAAACACCCGGCGAATCCGGCGGCTCACTATGCGACAACCGGGCCCGAAATATGGAATGATACGGAGGGCAGAATCACGCACTTTGTCGCCGGTGTCGGCACCGGCGGCACGATCAGCGGCACGGGCCGCTATCTAAAGGAAATGAACCCCAAGATCAGGATCATCGGGGCCGACCCGTATGGCTCGATCTTTAAGACCTATAAGGAATCGGGCCGCGTGCCCGAGGCGACGCCCTATCTCGTCGAGGGCATAGGCCAGGCTCTGCCGGTTGAAAACGCCGATATGAATGTCGTGGACGAGATCATAAATATAACCGACCGCGAATCGTTCGAATACGCCCGACAGTTGTCTCGGCGCGAGGGCATCTTTTGCGGTGGCTCGACGGGGACCAATTTTGCGGCGGCCATACGCGTGGCAAAAGATCTGGACGAAAAAGCGGTTGTTGTATTTATCGTTGCCGACACGGGCGAGCACTATCTGAGCAAATTTCACTCGGACGAGTGGATGAAGGAAAAGCTTCTGCTCGAACCGCAGAAGATAACGGCCGGACTTATCGCGGAGACGAAGAATTCGGGCGCGCCGACGCAGCTGATATTTGTCTCGCCGGATGAGACACTCAGCTCCGCCCTCGCTTTGATGGGTGAGAACGGTGTGACACAGATACCCGTGCTGGAAGAGCACAGATCGGTCGGCAGCTTGCGCGAGAGTCACGTCCTCACCAAGCTTCTCGCCGATCGCGAGCTCCTCAACGCCAAAGTGAGCGACGTAATGGACAAGAGCTTTCCGGTGGTCGAGGTCGACACGAGCCTCGCCGAGATCAAGTCCAAACTTCAACGCCACCCGGCCGTCCTGATCGAAGACTTCAAGCGGATAACCGCGATCATTACCCGTTCCGACGTACTGGATATTCAGCGATGACTGACGAGCCCGGGCAACAGGACGTAGCGGCCGACGATTGGGCAATGCCCGAACCTGTCTTCCGTTCGTCCGAGGGCCGCAAGCCCGGCGAGCTTCCACACGATCCACAAGGCGATATCCCGACCGAACCTGGGTTCATCGATCAGTCGGAACCGCCGCACGGCGGACCGATCGTACGTCCCAAAACCGGTGAGCGAAAACCTCGCTATGTGAAAAAGCAGCGCGGGTGTCTACGGACGTTCACGATGCTTGTCGCGATAATCGCGATATCGTTACTCGCGATCGTTGTCACGCTGGTTTATTTCTTACTGTTCTACCGCCCGCCGGACACTACGTTCTAGCCAGCGTTTTTTAGGGGTGCGTCATATCCTCGGCCCTCACAAGCTCGTCAAATTTCTCGCCCGTCAACAATCCTAATTCAACGGCGGATTCCTTAAGCGAAATTCCCTTCTTATGCGCGTTCTTGGCGATCTTCGCGGCATTGTCGTAGCCGATGTGTTGATTGAGGGCCGTGACGAGCATCAGAGAGTTCCTGAGGTAATGATCGATGTTCTCGCGGTCGAGTTCGATGCCGGCGATGCAATAGTCGACGAAGCCCCGGCAGGCGTCGTGAATGAGGCGGACC